>JAYVBB010000517.1:0-3015 GCA_043750715.1 Pseudomonadota bacterium
GGGCCACGAGTTCTTTGCCGGTACCGGAATCGCCCCGGACAAGCACGTTCGCTTCGCTCTTCGCTACGCGCTCGATCGCCGCGAAGAAATCGATCATTTTGGGAGAAACGGTGACCATAGCATGGAACACCGTGGGCTTGTCCGTTGTCCCTTTGCCGCTTTTCGCCATCAAAGATGACCCTTCAGCATTCCGTACCAGTACATCGGCGGTAAAAGATCTTTTTTTAGAATCCAGTAAATGCGTCGTTCCTTGGTCGGATCCAAAGGGAACGACGGGAGCAATTTGCCGTCGTAACCGAATTCCGCGAGGATCACCTTCCCGATGCCGGTAATCAGCGGACAGGATGAATAGCCGTCGTAGGCGGCTTGCATGGGCTCGCCTTTCAGAAAGCGAACGACATTTCCGGCCACGACGGGAGCCTGTTTCCGGATTGCGGCCCCGGTCTTGCTATTCGGAATACCCGTTACGTCGCCGATCCCGAAGACGTTGGGGTATTTCTGGTGCTGCAGCGTGAATTTATCGACGGCCAACCACCCCTTTTGTCCGTCCTCGGCAGAGGCCAAGGGCGAGTCGCTCACGACCCGGTGGGCGCTCATCGGTGGAACGACGTGGAGAAGGTCGTAGCGAAGTTCCTCGCGCGTGCCCACAGGCCTCGTGGTATCTCCTGCGGTCGACTCGAAGACGGCCGTGCGCTCTTCGGCGCGGACGGCGACGAGCTTGCAATTGAACCGCGTCTCGATTCCCTTGCGGCGCACGACTTCAGTGAGAGGACCGGCGAACTCCTTGATCCCGAAGATCGTCGGACCGGCGGCGGTGAAGATCACCTGGGACTTTTCCCGAACGCCCGACCGTCTCCACAAGTCGTCCGCCAGGTACATAACCTTTTGAGGGGCGCCGGCGCACTTGATGGGAACCGGCGGCATCGTGAACACGGCCACTCCGCCAGAGAACTCACGAATCGCCTTCGCCGCCGCGTCGAGCTGATCATATTGATAGACGCTGATCAGGCCGTTTTTTCCGAGATTTTCCGCGACGCCTTCGATCTTCGCGAAGTTCAGCTCGAGGCCTGTCGCCACGATCAGTACATCGTAGTCGATCGTACCCGCCCCAACCGTCTGGACTTGGTTGGCGCCCGGACGAAACTCCGACGCGCGGTCCTTGATCCACTCGACACCGGTGGGGACCACCGAGGACTCCGGGCGCTCCGTGGAACTTTTGGCGGCGAGGCCGGTTCCGACCAGGGTCCAAAGCGGCTGGTAGTAGTGGTGCTCACTCGGCTCCAGCAACCCGATCTGCCCTCCGAAACCGGAGTGAACGAGCCGTGCCGCCAAGGAGATGCCGCCGGACCCACCGCCGACGATTAGGATTTTGAACTTTTTAGGCGGCACGTCTCATCCTATCACTTTGATTTTTTCGCGCTAAGCGGCAGTTTCAAGTAGACCCGACCATTGGCTTCCGGTTCCGGCAACTCCCCGGCCGCGATGTTCACTTGGACGCTCGGGAACAGGAGTCGAGGCGCCGCGAGCGTGGCATCGCGCGCCTTCCGAAAGGCGACGAACTCCGCCTCGGGGGTTTCAGCCTTCAATTGCACGTTCTTCAGCTTGGAATCGCCGACGGTCGTTTGAAACTCCAGCTTCCTGCCACCCGGCTGGTAGTCGTGCCCAACGAAAACCCGCGTAGCATCCGGCAGCACATAGAGCTTCCCCGACACGGAGTGAAACAGGGCCTGGGCGTCGCCTTTTGGGAAGTCGCAGCGTCCCGTGCCGTAGTCCGGCATGAAGAGGGCATCGCCGGTGAACACGGCGTCACCGAAAAGATAGCTGGCACAAGCAGGAGTATGGCCCGGCGTAAAGAGCACCCGAAACGACAGGCTTCCCGTCTTCACTTGCTCGTTTTCCTTGAAAAGCCTGTGAAACTGACTGCCGTCCGTCTTGAAGGCGCTCGGGAAGTTGAATACGTGCTTGAACGTCTCCTGGACAAGGGTGATGCGTTCCCCGATTCCGATTTTGGCTTCGGGCAGATGCTGCCGGACGAGCTCATGGGCGCCCGACAAGTGATCGGCGTGCGCGTGCGTTTCGAGGATGAAATGAACTTTGAGCTTCTGCTCCTTCAAAAACGCCAGAAGAGTTTCGATGGACTGAGTGCTGGTCGTGACGCTTGCTGGATCGTAGTCCAGCACGGGGTCGATGACGACCGCATCCTTGGTTGCCTGGTCGTAGACGACATAGGTCAAAGTAAACGTGGCAGGGTCAAAAAAGTGTTTGACTTCCATGGCCTCAACTCCCTCGCGAATTGCGTGACTTGTCGTAAATACGGTGCAAATAGACACCGATTATCATGCTTGCCAAGAACACAAGGACGGACGGAGTGCCCGAGACGACACCGACGATCGCCGGTCCCGGACAAAATCCGCCAAGCCCCCAACCAACGCCGAACAGCACCGACCCCAAAATCAACTTCGGATCGATCTGCCTCTTCGTCGGGATTTGAAAGTTCGGCGTCAGCATCGGGCTTTCGCGTTTCGTGATCAACCGGTACGAAAGGCCGTGGACAGCGATCGCGCCTACCATGACAAATGCCAGGCTCGGATCCCAGTGCCCCGTCACGTCGAGAAATCCGATCACTTTTTCCGGCAGAGTCATGCCGGCGACGCCAAGACCAACCCCAAACAGCAAGGCAGACAGAAACGCAGCCAAGACCAGGCTCATGACAGCGCTCCTGTCATTCGCAAGAGGGCGACTGTTGCCATGCCCGAGACCATGAACGTCAAGGTCGCGATGATCGAACGGGGGGAAAGTCGGCTGATGCCGCATACTCCGTGCCCACTCGTACATCCGCTACCGAGCTGCGTGCCGAAGCCTACGAACAAGCCCGCTGGCACGTAGAGCCAAAGCGAACCTTCGCGAGGAGAAGCCAAAGCCTCCGGCCGAATGATCAGGAGCAACAGCCCCGCTGTCACGAGGCCGCCAAGGGCCGCGGCACGCCAAGCCGTGTCACCCGCCTTGGGTAACAGC
>JAYVBB010000518.1:0-6130 GCA_043750715.1 Pseudomonadota bacterium
GCTGGTCGACGACCTGGCGGCCTATTTCCTCGACCAAATGCCCATGGTCGGGCGGGCCGAGAAGATCGTGCCGTCGGCGGAACATCAGGACGAATGGATGACGTACCGGCTCGGCTTCGATGCGGACAAGTGCCTGTGGGTCGCGGAAGGAGCCAAGGCGACCCGCGATCCGCAAACGACGAAGGGCGCCTGGGCGCACCTTGCCGCGGGCCGCGGCACGAGAAGCGGAGCAGCCGCAGGAAATCTGAAGGACACGGTGACGGTCGTTCAGGACAAGCCCGAGAAAGAGAAGAAGAAAAGGAAGAGCATGTTCTCCGGCTTGATCGGGGGTCAGGTCTTCACGGCTCGGTTGGGCTTACCCGTCATTCGTTCGAACGCGCTGCTGGCCAAGACGATGCAGATTGGCCTCGGGCTGCAAATCAACCGAGGAACTTACGACGGCCTGACCGTCGCCTTCGACATGGTTCCGAAGGCGAACGCCGAGATCGACGGGGTCGACTCGTCGATCTCGTGGCAACGAACCTCGCTCGGATGGGCGTTCCGCTTCAATCCGGGCGTCGTCGAATCCGTCGCCTTGACTCCCCACATCGGTGGCTGGACCTTCTCGTCGACGTTGCCTCAGACGACTCCGGACGGTCAGAAGGTGGCGGAGACGTTCGCGTTCGACCGGGCGATCTCCGTCGGGGTCGAGCTCTCGGCGGTCTCCGGTTTCGGGCCGGTCTTCGCCTCGCCACACTGCGGCACCGACTTCGCCTACGCGCTGTTGAGGACCTCGAAGACCACTGTCGCGGCGCAGCGCTGCGGCATCGATTTGTCGTTCCATAAATTGAAGACGCTCGGCTTCTTCCCCTATGCCTTCGGGAATTACGAGTACGTGACGATCAAAGACGAAAATACCTCGAAAGGCGCGGCGGATTTTGAGGTCACCGAGCGGACGGTCTCCTACTCGGAAATGTACCTCGGCGGAGGTTTCACTTTCGAATGGTGAAACCTCTCGCGAAATTGCTCGCCGCCGCCTGCCTCGTCGGGGGAATCCCTGCGGGTTCCGTGGCGCGGGCTGCCGACGTCCCGACTCTTCGGGCCTGGCTGACTCAACGCACCGCCAATCCGACCTTTCGAGGCCGTGACCTGCCCTTGCTTTGGCGGCTTGCCCTGGCAGACGATGCGACCGGCGAGCCTTTCGACGTGACACTTTTGCACGAAGCGAAAACCTTGGCATTCGCCCGCGCCGGCGACGTTGCATACAGCCAAAGACTGAATCCCCGCATCGCGGGCCAGTCCGTCGCCGAGAAGGTCGCGGCGCTGACGGCCTATGGGCGGGCCGACTTCCTGATCCAGGTGCCCAAGGCGTCGTGGGCGACGGCGCCGTGGCAGCTCGCCTATCCAGGCGGCCAACATTCCTGCGCTCCGCAAGCGGGAAAAGCACCCGTCACGCCGACGCTCGCCGGCTTTCTGACGCGCCTCGGCCCCTGCCTCGGCTACTCCGCCGTGATCACGGACGTGAACGGAGAATATGCCCTCGGCGTCTCGCTCCGGCCGGCTCTGATCCGCGGCCTCCAGGGGTTGCTCATCAAAAACAGCGCCAAACGCCCCGTCGTTCCTGCCGCCGCCCGCATCGGCGACGGCCAGATGAAGATCCTCGACTTCGACGGTCCCTTCGTCCTGCTGAAAAGGCAAGTCGACAGTCCGTCGCCGCTGGAGGTCGGCGCGAAAGTCGACTTCGAGAACATCGAGCTGCCCAAGAACTGACGACTCGGGACGCTCAATGCTTGAGGCAAAGGGCGAAGGCGTAGGCGTTCGCCGCGCCCGCGGCTGAGTCGCCGGTGTTGTAGTTGCAGCGCGAGGACCAGCTCTGCGTCGCGACGTCGTTCTGCTGCGCTCCGTCGACGAATGTCGCCGACAAAGCTCCGTTGAAGCATTGGCCGCCGCCACCGAGGACACGGTCGCCAGGTTTGCATTGCGGCGAGGCGCCCCAGACGATGGCAGTCAAGAATTTGAGTGGCGCCTTCACGACGTAGGTCGCGGCGGGGACGATGCCTTTGCTTCCGGATTTCTTCGTGGCGCAGAGCGCGAACGAGTATGCTTTGGCGGCACCGGTGGTGACGTGGGTCGTGCCGTAGTTGCAACGAGCCGCCCAGCTGGTGCCCTCGAGGATATTAGCCGACAGAGCGCCACCGAAGCACTGGCCGCCGCCGCTGATCGCCGTGTCGCCGTCTTTACAAGCAGACGCCGAGCCCCAGACTTCGGTGTTCAGGTGCGTCATCGCTTTGGAAGCGACGTAGAGGCCGCTGGTATGGTGCTGAGTTGCCGCGAGCGCTACGTCGTTCGCGTTGCCGCCCTTCTGGCAAATGGCAAATGTGTAGGCCTTGGTGGCCCCGTCATCCACGCCAGTCGTGGAGTAGTTGCAGCGTCCGGACCAGGCGTTCGCGCTGACCGGGCCGCCGTGTTCACCCTCAATGAAGCTGGCCGAAGTCGCGCCGTTGAAGCATTGGACGCCGCCTTGGGTGAGGGAGTCGCCATTTTCGCAGCGAGCCGTCGAGCCCCAGGCGTCCGCCGTCAGGCGAGTCATGAGTTTCGTCACGACATATTGCGTGCGCGGCGAGGCGTCGTCGCCGTCATAACCGAATGCGCCACCGTCGCTTGCTCCGTCATCCGAGGCGTCGTTCGCCGCTCCGTCGGCGGCATCGATACCGTCTGCGGCATCTGCGGCATCGACGCCGTCGGCAGCCCCGCCGTTGACGCTGGCGACAGACGAGCCCGATTCGGTGTCGTCGCGGGAAGTTCCCGCCAAATGCGCGTTCGAGCAAGCGGCCAAACTGACGGCAACGAAAAGCGCAGCGAAGGTTGAAACCCGTTTCATGGCTACGTCCCCTTTTGCAAAGTCTCTTTAAGAAGAGCTTGCAGGGGATATGCAACCCGCGACCTTGGGAGCCTTGTCAGCCGGAACCGGCGGTTACCGCCCTGTCCTCGCCGTTTCAGTGACGAAACGCTGGTCTACGGACCAACCACAGACAAATAAATACCTATATTTTCAATGATTTAATGGATTTTATGTCACCAAGAAATGATGACGTATCCATTGCCGCCATTGGTGCCGGGAACAGCAAGCGTTCCGCCCGTTCCCGGGGCGCCGACGCCCGCGGGATAATCGCTATCCGTCGAGCCGCCCGCAAGCGATGCGGTCCCCGCCAGTTGAGAAATGCCCGTACCGGTCGCATTGCCGCCGCCGCCGCCGCCGCCGCTGCCGTTACTGCCGTCCACCGTGCCAGCGCCGCCGCCGCTGAAGTAACCGGCGCCACCGCCGCCACCACCACCGCCGCCGCCAGTACTGCGAGCCCCGCCCTTACCGCCGCCGTTAAAACCTCCGGTCGAACCACTGCCGGACACCGCTGCGTCACCACCGGTCTCGACGACTCCGGCCGCGCCGTTGCCGCCTCCCCCCGTGCCGCCGGTTCCGTTCGTCGTCGTCGTTCCGCGCACGCCGCTGTTGCTGCCGCCACCTGTTACCCCGTTGCCGCCCCCGCCGCCTCCGCCGCTACCGCCGCTGCCGCCGCTCGCCGAGCGGACGCCGCCGCCGGCGGCGCCGCCGCCGGCAGAAGCCAAGATCGTCGCGGCGCGCTTGACGCCGGAGTATCCGGCTCCGGCGCCGCCGACGCCCGTAGCCGCGCCACCGGAACCGCCGCCGCCGATCAGGACGGTCAGAGATTCCGTAGGGATCGAGGTAATCGTCGCTTTGGTGAAGCCGCCGCCTCCGCCACTACCGGCGGTGCCCGGGATACCGGCGCCTGGGCCGCCGCCGCCCCCACCGCCGCCGCCCCAAACTTTGACGGTCACCGATGTGACGCCGGCAGGTACCGCGAACGTTTGGCTGCCGCCTGTGTACGCGAACGTGGCGCGTCCCCAGACGCAGGCCGTCGTGGCGTCTTGCACTTCGACCCAGCCCGTGCCGTTGCAGACGCAAAGGCTATAGAGAGACGTCATGCCGAGGGAGCCAGCATGTCCTACGTCGCAGGTCGAGACCGAGCTCTTGGGTGCGAGGCGCATGACGCCATTGATGTCGAGCGACGCGACCGGAGTTGCCGTGCCGATGCCGACTTTTCCACTGGCAGCGACCAACTGATTCGTGCCGACGACCAGGCCATTGGTCGGCAGGCTCAAGGCGCCGCTGAGATTCAGTCCGGCAAAGGTCGGGCTCGCCGTCGTGCGGATGTCTTGGACCGTGGCCAGGGCGAGAGAGCCCGCGCCGCCCGTGACGGTCACGCCTTGGTTGGCCGCCTGAGTCAGCGACGCCGACACGGGCGCCGCGCCGGTCGAGCCGATGAGGAGTTGGCCGTTGGTCAGGACCGTCGCGGTCGAAACCGGGCTGGTTCCGTTGCCGAGGAGAACGCCGTTGCTGGTCGACGACGTGGCGCCCGTGCCGCCTTTGTTGACTCCCAGAGTCCCTCCGAAATTCGCCAGCGTCAGGTTGGCTTCGTTGACGTCGACGTCGATTTCGTTGTTGGGGGCGTCCAGTGCCACGGAAATTTTGTTGGAGCCGGCGTTGACCGACCGGAACTCGAGGTTGACGCCGGATTTTTGTTTGAACGCGCCGACGCCGCCGGAGCCGACGTTCGATCCTGCGCCGACTTTCGCGTCGAACGTGGTCCAGTCGCCGGAAGACAGCGCGCCCGTCGTCGAGCCGTTGGCAGTCGCGAGCGACAGGACGCCCGTCGCGCTGCTGTAGCCGAGCGGCGCCGTCGCGGACATTGCGGCGCGCGAGTCGGTGGTAGCGCGTCCCGTCGTATAGAAGAGGTTGCCGTTTTCCGCGAGATCGCCGGTGTCGAGCGTGATCGCCGCGCCGGTTTTCAAGTTGACGCTGGTGATGCCACCGACCGAGCTGCCGATTTTCTGCCAAGTGTTCGAAGACGAGCAGACGACCCAGTCACCCAGGTTCCAGCTCGAGATGCCGTTCAGCGTCGTCGCGCCGGCCGTGTTGACGATGAAATAGTTGTTCGGCGCGTGCCCGACGCAGTTCGTCGTCAGCGTGGGAGTGTTGGTGTTGGCGTTCCATGCCCCGAAATAGGTCAAGGTCGAGAACGGCATTTGCGCGACCGGCACCTTGCCGTTACCGTCGAGGCCGGCGTAGCCGTTGTTCGCGCCTTTTTCGGACTTCGTTTGTTTTAGCGCCAGGGCGTCGAAGACGACGTTTTGCGACGGGGCGACCGTCGTCGTGCCGTCGACCAGAGCATCGGCGACGACGGCGGCTTTGGCGCGGACATCGGTGTAATAGAGGTTGGTGCCTTCCGGGACCGCGGTCGAGTTGAGCGTCGTCCACGCCTTGTCGCCCCGAAGGTACTGGGCGGCGTTGCCGGCGACCAGTGCCGGCTCCTTGCCGTTGAACGTCGCCCAATCGGTCGAGCTGAGAATGCCGTCGCTGGTGCTGCTGCTGCTCGGCAGGCGCGCCGCCGCGATCGTCCCGGTAGTAAAGAGATTCGTATTCAGATTGGCGACGTTCAACGTCACGCTGCCCGAGGTGCCGCCTCCGGTCAGGCCCGTGCCGGCAGTGACCGCCGTGACCCCGCTGGTTGCGCTCGGCGTCGCCCAAACCAGGTTGCCTGCGCCGTTCTTCGTCAAAAATTCGCCGGCGGCGGGTGCTCCCACCGGTCCCACGCCAAGCAGGCCCTGGTCGTCGTAGCGTAGGGTCTTGGAGTCGATCGCGATGCGCATGGCATAAGGGACGGCCATCAACCGCTGGCGGGGAAGCGTGCGTTTATGGGTCAAGTCGGTGACTTCGATGTAAACGTCAACGGTGCCGTCGCCAAATATTTCGGCGAAGTCGTCCGGGAGCAGGCTCAGTGTGACTTGGAAGATGCCTTCGACGAGGCTCAGATTTTTGAAGGGAACGGGCACCGGCCCGACGGCGTCGTTACCCGCGGCCGAGCGGAAGAATTCGCATTGAAGATCGATCGGGCCGGCGAGCGGGCTGCCGTCCGCTTCCGTCAATCGCCCCGTGTAAGGCAACGCGTAAGGAGAAGCTTTCGCTTCGGCAGCGAAGACCCCAAGCAGCAAACCAAGAATGATGGGAATCCGGAAAAAATTCATGACGCGCACCTCAATGACTCATGATCGAAAAAGCGCCCGTATCCAGGGC
>JAYVBB010000519.1:0-4795 GCA_043750715.1 Pseudomonadota bacterium
GCAACTGGCTTACTATGTCGCGCAGGCGCGAGAAATCATTGATCTAAGCATGATGTCGCAAAAAGAAATATTTGAAGAGCTACGCCAACTTTCTTCGCAAAACGTTCACGTAGTGGCCGAGGCGTCTTCCAGGTCGTCTTCCAACGCCTTCTCGAAGGCGGCGAGCGTCACGCCGAGCTCGGCGGCGGCCTGTTCCTTGGAAACGTCGAGATTGTAAGGCTTGGCGATGCGGAACACCGGGTCTTTGATCTTGGGGTTGACGCCGGCGTCGACGAGCGTCTTTTCGTAGCTCTCGGAGTCGTCCGTCACCTGCTTGTTGAAAGTCTTCGCCGACGGGTAGATCGCGTTGATAACGGTGAGTGAATCAGAGAGCTCCGCGTCGCTTGCCGCGGCCGCGCGGACCATGTCGTCCTTCTCGATCACGCCTCGCGAGTGGCACGACATGCAGGACATGCCGACGATGATCGGCTCTTCACCTTCCGCGACCGGCGCTTCGTCGATGCGGTTCTTGGTCTGACCGACGATGTAGAAGCCCAGCATGCCGTTCGGCAACGAGTAGATGAATTCGCCGCCGTCGGCGTTGAAGGCGTGGTTGCCGCCCAGGGCGCCGTCGTTGACTCCCGGGAAGACGAATCCTTTGGGTAAGCCCCGGGCTCCGCCCAGACCCTGAATGCCCTTGACGCCGCCTCCGCCCGTCGGGCCGAGCGGGTTCTTGAGCACGTTCTGCGTGTCTTTGCTTGTCCCGAATTCGTAGCTGCGCCAGAGCGGGCCGTTGCTCGTCTCGTGACGCTCGATGACGCGGTTCTCCACCGAAACGGTGGAGTTGTCGAAGCCCGCACGAATGACTTTTTGACCGGCGACGTCCTCGTCGAGGGTGAGGCCCAGATTTTTCTCGAACTCGCTGAGCGAGGTGCCGGAAGCCATCATTTGATAATAGAGGGGAGGGCGGCTGGCGGTGCCGAGGAACCAGTCGGCGCGGACCACCGGCACCTGTGAGCCGGTTTCCTCCTGCATGACGCCGAGGGCCTTCGAGTCTTTCGGCACGATGAGATAGGGATAAGGCTTGATCAGTTTGTTCCATGTCGCCTCGTCCCAGCCGAAGTCGGCGAGGTCGATCCGGATCAACGTCTTCTCGGGGTTGAAGGTATCTACGGCTTTGACTTCGTCGGCGAGCGACAAGCTGTTCAGCAGCTTCGCGACGCCTTGCACGGCAGTCGCGATCGTCTTGTCCGAGACGCTGGCGTCGTAAAGGTGCACGAGGCTGAAGTAGCGGGTCGTCTTGCGGGAGCTCTCCGCGACGTTCAGGAGGTCTTCGGCGCACGCGTTCTGCATGCCCGCCTCGCCCACGAAGGTCCGCGGTGCCGCCGACGAGCCCGTCAAGGCGCCACCGAGAATCCATTTCTCGACCAGGGCGACGTCGCCCTCGCTGACCTTGCCGTCGGGCGGCATCTTGCCGGCCTTCATCGACGTGAACACCGGTGAACGCTTGGGCGAGCCCGGGACCACCTGATCGGTCAGGATCAGGTTCTCGAGATCGAGGATGTCGCCGATGCCGCCGCTCGAACGATCGCTGGCGTGGCACGAGGCGCAGCTTGCCTCGAAGATCGCCAGAACCTTCTTCGCCATGCCTTTGGATTGGGCGGTCGTGACGCCTTCGTCCTTTTCGGAGTCGCCGTTGCGCGCGAAGTTGCCGCCGATGGCGCCGCCCTTGCCTGACGAACAGGCAATGAACGCCAGAGCGGCAAGGGCGACGACGCCCTTGCCGAGGTGGTTCAAAGTGGCAAGTGGTGCGTGCAATTTACAGGTCGCCCACGCGGTGGCAGGTCGCGCCGGCCGCGGCCGCGGCTCTCAGGCACTGCGCGAACTCGGCGCCGGTTTTGCCGTTGAACGGCTCGGCATAGCTTTGGACGACGCCGTCGATGAGGTCGGCACCGGCGGACTTCTCGTCGTATTGGACGATGTAGATGGCGTCCGAGTCTTTGAACTTCTGGAACCACGAGCAGTCGGTCAGCGAGAGGTTCGTAAGCTCCATTTCGGTCGAGCCGGAACCGCCCCAGCCTTCCAGGGCGAAGCCGATCTTGCCGCCCTGCGCGCCGAACTTCGCCTTCACGTCGTTCGGGAGCTGGCAGCCTTTGGTCGACTCGTCCGCCTCGTAGTCTGAAGCCGAGGCTCCCTCCTTCGAATCGAGCTTCGAGTCCTGCTCGTCTTTTGCGTCTTTGTCGTCCGACGACGTGTCGTCGGTTTGCTCTTCGTTGGTTTTGTTTTCTTCCTTGGCGCCTTTTTGCGCGCCGGCGCTCGGGCCGTCGCCCTTGGCGCTGCCGAATTCTGAGCTCGAGCATCCGGTCACGATCACCAGGCTGGTGACTGCGGCGAAGATTGCGGAGTTGCGTAGGAGTTTCATGGAGTCCTCCAAAATTGCTTATAGATTTGCGTGGCTTGTATGAAACTAATCGGCCGACACCACTTGGAAATTGAAGGTTTTTTTGGCCAAGGCAAAAAACGCCGTGGAAGCGCCTGGATGCGTTCGCCAAACTCGCGCGAATTAGCGATTCCTAAATTTATCTCCGTGTTCGGCCGATAAGACTTTCATATGGTCTTGAAGCATTCCATAGCGCTCCTGTACGCCGCCGGCCTGACGTTCGCCGCGTGCAGCAGCTCGTCGCCGTCCCCGCCCGCGTCGCCGAGCTCGCAGAGCACCGGTACGAAGACGGGCACGAAGACGTCGACCTGCGCGTCGCTCTTTTTGACCAAAGACCCGACCTATGACGACGACGTCAAAGACGTCATCGACAAATCCTGTGCTTCGTCGAGTTGCCACGGCGACGGCGGCCAGGACCCGATTCTGACCGACTACGACCAGGTCAAGAAAGCTTCGGACCGCGTCGCGGGCAGCATCTCCGAGCAGTCGATGCCTCCGCGCGATACGCTCGATCAGGCCGACTCCGATTTGATCGCAAAATGGGCCGACCAGGGCTTCCGCGAAAAGGCGGGCGACAAGATCAAGACGTCCGGAACCGGTTCGACGACGGAAAGCGGTGAAGGGGCGAAGGCCGAGGAAAGCTGCGACTGAGCTAAGGCGCTTTGCGCACGTAGCTCTGCAGAACGTCCCGCGCGACGGGGTCGAGCTCGACCCGCGCGTCCCGTCGCGCGACGTCCAGAAGGTAGCGCGCCTGCGCCAGGGGGTCATGCCGCCAGAGATTTTGGGTCGCGGCGGTGCCGAGGTATCCCGGGTAGTAAGGCGTGGTCTGCCCGGTCAATCCCATGATGGTCAGGCGCTCGAGAGGCTGCGCCAGGAGGCAGTGGATCGCCGTGAGACCGGTCGACGGCCACGACCCCGTGGACCGCGCCACGGCGAGGCAGTAGGAGGTGAGGTTCAGCACGCCGCCTCCGGCCCGTTCGACTCCCTCGCGCAGGCGCCGGCTTTCGGCATTATGCTCGAGGCCCGCGAACCTGAGGCGCGAGAAACGCTCGTCGCTCAACAGGCGCTCAACGGGAAAATCCCCGTTGCAGCAATGGAACAGAACGTCGAGGCGCTCGCCGAGGTCAGGCGACAGCGCGGCAGGCACGGGCCACTGAAAATTCAGCCGCACGACGACGTCGTGGCCGTCGATCGCTGCGCCCCGGCCGCCGCCTATCATGTAAGAGGCGGGCCCCGTGAGTACGACGGACTTGCCGCGCAGGTAGTCTGTGAAAGCCCTGGCAACGCGCTTTTGTGCGGCCGCCTGCCCGGGACGACCTAGCACCTCAAACGGCCAGCCTCGCGGCGCGTCGGTCAAAAGACGTCGTCCGAACCGCTTTCTCGAAGAGCGCTTGGCTTCGGCTTGCATTTCCAGGACGGCATTTGCCTCGGACGGCGTCAGGCTCAGCCGCTGAATATGCTGCGTCACTTCCTCCTCCGACCCGTTGCGCAAAACGTCGTAGAGCTCGTCCGCGAACGGCACGTAAGGAGGTGCCGGCACCAGCCAGCGGCGAAGGCGGTCAAAGATTACCAAAAAGGAGTGTCCCCATCGGCGAGCCACAACGGTAGCGTGTCCCAGCAGGCCCGGATCGCCGCATCATCCGTCAGCAGGAAGTAGGAAGCAGACTTCGGGCGCGCGGCGTGTTTCAGCAGCACGCGTCCACCAGGCCCGACGTCGAGGCTGGGCGGCACCAGGTACTCGTCCGCTCGCGCATCCAGAGCCAGGCGCATTCCTTCCAGAAGCAGGCTCGAACCCGCTCCAGGCTCACGAACGGCGACGTCCAACAGCTTCACACGGACCTTCTCGTCTCTTACTAACGAAAAAATGCCGGCCCCGACCACCTCACGGCTTCCTGCCGCCAGGATCTCGACGCGAAGAAATTGAATCTTCTTGCCCACCCACCGGAAATGGTAGGGCTTCTCCGCCTCGGTGGGCAGCGGGTCTTCGGGCCACCACGGTTGCTCGACCATGTAATTCCGGACGGCCGCGTCGCGGACGAAGCGGTCGCCGGCCGGACCGTCGAGCAGGACCTCGGCGGCTGCGGAAAACCGCCCTTCCGGTCTGTGGACGGTGTAACGGGCCGCGAGCGCCAAGCCGAGAATTCGCTCGGCGCACCTGAGAAGTCCGCGACGCCACGGCAACCGGGCCTTGGGCCAGAGTCCGAAAGACCAGGCATTGACCCCTCTACGTTCGGCGAAACCCAAGGCTCGGTACATCGCCACGGCACTCAAACTGTTGCCCGTGGAGCAGACCGTTCGGAGGGCAGGAGTTTCCAAGGCCGCAAAGGCAAGGGCGGACGCACGGCCACCCCGGTGGGCGGGGGCGACCATGCCGGC
>JAYVBB010000520.1:0-2621 GCA_043750715.1 Pseudomonadota bacterium
GGCTGAGCCCGAAGCGCCGCCGCCTCCTGCGCCGGAAGCAAAAGCAGAGCCCGCGCCGTCCGAAGAGATCACGCGCAAAGGCCCGCGCGATCTCGGTCACGCCGCGATGCATCTCGGCATCGGCAAAGAGTGGATCGACGCCAAAGGCGGCATCAGCGAATACAAAGGCTCGACCAACATCGGCGGCACGATTCTCGACGTCGAATCGCAAGGGCCCGGCTCGTCCTGGATCTTCGGCGCGGAGTTCAGCGCGCACAACTTCTCGACCGTGACGAAGGAGCAGAGCTCCACCGGCGGCGTGTCGTCGGAGTCCGAATCCAAGTTCCTGAGGCTGTCGGTCCGGGCGTCCGCCTTTTACGATTTCGATGCCCAGAACCCCAGCTACCGGGTGGCGGCCGGCCTGGGCCTCGCCTACTTCCGGATGCCGATGCTGGTCGTCGAGGACGACGTGACGGGTGCCGCCGAGCTCACCACCAAGACCGCCATGGGTCCTTTCCTGGGCGTTTCGTACCAGCGCTACCTCAGCTCCGTGCATACCCTCGGCGCCGCCTTCGAGTACCTCCCGATGACCCTCTCGAAAGACGTCAAAGGCAACGGCACCAAGCTGCTCCTGTCTTGGCACTACTCCTTCGTGAAGAGCCTTTACGCCGACGTCGGCTTGAAGTCCGAACGGGCGGCCCTGAGCACAGAAGTCGACTGTCCGAACGTCACCGGTTGCGAAGAGACGAGCACGTCGTCGTCCAACCTGCTTTCGGCGCTGATGGGCATCGGTTACCGCTGGTGACCGGTATTTCCCGCGTAACTCAAGGGGCGCAAGTGTTTCACGGGTGCTGCTTGATTGTTTCACGGCGCGCCGCGAACTTCGTCTCGCGACGCTCTTGGTCGCGAAGTGGGACTTCGGATGTCGATTTCGGTGTCGCGAACGCCAAAATCCGTCACGCGCGCGCAACTTTTTTCGAAAAATACAAAAGCCCGCAAACACTTGGGGCCCAAGTGTTTGCGGGCTTCAATTTGTTGCGCGAACGGACGCGGCGCCGCAGATTTGCGAAAAATGTTTGAAATGCGACGCGACACTTGGTAAAAAATATTAAGACGAAGCGACAAACTGTGTTATGATGAAAAGCAGAAAGACACGATAGTCGCGAGCCAGACCTCCCAAACTGAAAACGCGAAAGCGAAGACAGCAGATGAACGGTGGCTCACGGTACAAGTTCGGCGGATAGGTTCTCCACACAGTGTGGGGCGCTTTAACGTATAAATGAGGAGATAGACCTTGGCTAAGAGAAGAAAAAAAGCTGCTAAAGGCGCGAAAAAAGCTGGCACCGCGAAGAAGAAGACGACCCGTCGTCGTCGCAAGAAAACGGCTGCCGCCGCTGGTGCGATGGGCACCGTCAAGAAACGCCGCAAGAAAAAAGCTGGCGGCAAGAAGCGCGCGAAGAAGAAGTAATTTCTTCTCGCTCTTGGGCTAAAACCAAGAATTGAGCCGACTGCCAGTGAGCTCGTGGCAGTCGGCTTTTTTGTAGCTATTTTAGGGACTTATAGTCCTCAGTCGGCGCGTTTCGTGTAGGCCTGAGTGAAATACTGCAGCACCATCCGCTGCGTGCTGAAGAACGGGCCATTTAGATAGATCGAGCTCCGCATCACCCCGAGGTATTTCTCGGGAACGCGGTAGTAGGCGGGCATGATCTCGCTGCCGAGCAGCTGGTAGATCGACGCCGCCGCGACGTCCCGGTGCTGGCCATCGTCGGCAGCGCCGCCGAAGGCGTCGGCCGGATCTTCGATCTCCCAGCCGGTGACGCCGGGAACCAGACCTTCGACCCACCAGCCGTCGAGCGTCGACAGGCTCGGAACGCCGTTGAGGGCCGCCTTCATGCCGCTCGTGCCGGAGGCTTCGAGAGGTTTGACGGGAGTGTTGAGCCAAAGATCGACGCCCGAGGTGATGAGTCGTCCGAGCGTGATGTCGTAGTTTTCCAGATACACGACCTTGATGCCGGCGGCGGCGACCGCTTTGGCTCCCGCGTGGACCTTCTCGATCAGCTTCTTGCCGCCGAAATCGCGCGGGTGGGCTTTGCCTCCGAAGACGATCTGGAGGGGGCCGTGCTGCGTCAGCTCGGCGAGCTTTTTCGGGTCGTGAAACAGCAGGTCGGCGCGCTTGTACTCCGCGGCGCGGCGGGCGAATCCGATGGTGAAGGCGTCGACCGAGAGCTGGACTCCCGTCCGGGTTTCGATTTCCTGGAACAGCGCGGCTTTTGCCTTGCCATGGGCGGCCTTGAGATCCGCGAGCGGAATTTCGACGGCGTAGCGGAGGTGATTGTTGTCTTCTCTCCAGCCGGCGAGGTGCTCGTCGAACAGGGAACGCATCGCGTCGGCGGTCCACGAGACCGCGTGCACGCCGTTGGTGATGGGCTCGATCGCGACGCCCGGAAACATCCGGCGGGAGACTTCTGCGTGGCGTTTGGCGACGCCGTTGACGTAACGCGACAGCTTGATCGCGAGCTCGCTCATGTTCAGGCGGCCGTTCGGGCAGGCGCCGAGTTCCACGAGGGTCGCCAGGCGTTTTTTGCCGAGCACGGATTCGGCGAGCGCGACCGGAAAGGTGTCGTGACCGGCGGGCACCGGGG
>JAYVBB010000521.1:0-3878 GCA_043750715.1 Pseudomonadota bacterium
CGCCGGCCGGGATTTTCACGGAGAGTTTTTTCCTCTCCATTTGCATGCCTTTGCCCTGGCAGGGCTTGCACGGTTTGGTGATCTGTTCGCCGAGGCCCCTGCAGGTCGGGCACGCGGTCTGGACTGCGAAGAAGCCCTGGCTACGCCGCACCTGGCCGACGCCGCCGCAGGTGTTGCACGTCGTCTTGCCGCCGGGCTCGGCGCGCGAGCCGTGGCAGGTGCCGCATTCGCCGGCGCGTTCGAACTCGAGCTCTCGTTCCACGCCGAAGACGGCCTCTTCGAACTCGAGCGTCAGGTCGTAGCGCAGGTCCGCGCCGCGCCGGCCGCGGCCCCCGCCGCCGCCCTGTCCACCGCTGAATCCGAAGAACTCCTCGAAGATCGAGCCGAAGCTCGAGAAGATGTCGCCGACGTCCTGGAAGCCCGAAAAGCCCTGGCCGGACAGGCCGGCGTGGCCGAGGCGGTCGTAGGTCGCGCGTTTCTGCGCGTCGCTCAGGACTTCGTAGGCCTCGGAGGCTTCTTTGAATAGAACCTCGGCCTGGTGATCGCCCGGATTGCGGTCGGGATGGTGCTTCAGCGCCGCCTTGCGGTACGCAGCCTTGATCTCGACTTCCGTGGCGGTCTTCTCGACCATCAGGATTTCGTAATAGTCGCGCTTGCTCATTCTTTGAAGCTTTGCTCGTCCGAAGGAAAGGCACCGCTCTTCACGTCATGGTCGTAGGCCGTGACGGCGTCGCGGATCTGTTTGCCGAGATTGGCGTATTTCTTCAGGAACTTGGGATTGAATTGCTCGTCGAATCCCAGGATATCGTGAAGGACGATGATTTGGCCATCGCATTTGGGACCGGCGCCGATGCCGATCGTCGGAATCCGAAGCGCCGCCGTCACCTTGCCCGCGAGCTCCGCGGGAATCATTTCCAGTACGACGCCGAAGGCGCCGGCTTCTTCGAGCGCCTTGGCGTCGTCGATCAGCGCCTGGGCCGCCGCCGGGCCTCTGCCCTGCACCCGGTAGCCGCCCATTGCGTGCACGCTTTGCGGCGTCAGGCCGAGATGGCCGAGCACCGGAATGCCCGCCTGCACCATGGCTTTGATCTGCGGCACGATTGCACGGCCGCCCTCGAGTTTGACTCCCTGGGCTCCGCCTTCCTGAATCATGCGCCCGGCGTTGGTCAGCGCCTGTTCGACCGAAAGGTTGTAACTCAGGAACGGCATGTCGGCGCAAAGGAACGGCTTCGTCAGAACGCGCGCGACAGCTTTGGTGTGATGCACGATGTCGTCGACCGTCACAGGTATCGTGTTGTCGAGGCCGAGCACGACGTTGCCCATGCTGTCGCCGACGAGCACGAGATCGATCGCCGTCTGGTCGATCAACCGCGCGAACGCGCTGTCGTAACACGTGATGGTCGCGAGCTTCCTCTTCTCGGCTTTCGCCTGGACGATTTGGCTGACGGTGATCGCGGCTTTCTCGGTGTAACGGCTCATCTTACCTACTGAAGAAACGGGCGGGTGACCGATTCGGCGGCCGCGCCCAGGCCACCCGGTGGTCCCTGATAGACCAGTCGACCGCCTTGGTCGGCAGCTTCCGGCCCTATTTCTATCAGCCAGTCCGCAAAGCGCAACACCCCGAGATGATGCTCGACTACGACCAGGGTGTGCCCTAGGTCGGCAAGCCCCCGAAGTTGCACGAGCAAATGCACTACGTCGTGGTCCGAAAGGCCGGTCGTCGGCTCGTCGAAAATCAGGATTTGGGGCTGGGTGGCCTCGACCGCCCGCATCAAATGCAGGAGTTTCAGCCGCTGCGCCTCGCCGCCCGAGAACGAGCTGGTCCCCTGGCCGAGCGTAATGTAGCCGAGGCCCATCCGGGTCACGGCGTTGCACGCCCTGACGACCGCCGGCCGGTCGAAGAAAAAAGCACGCGCTTCGCTGACGGTGAGCTTCAGGATGTCGGTGAGATTCCTGCCGCGAAGCTCGACCTGCAGAACCTGGTCGCCGAACCGCCGGCCGTTGCACACGGGACACGTGACGGCCATCTCGCCGAGGAACGACAAGTCTTCGACTACCGTGCCGAGGCCGCGGCAATTTTCGCAGCGGCCGCCGGCCGTGTTGAAGCTGAACGAGCCGGGCAAGAGCCCGAGCTTTTTCGCCATCGGCTCGTCGGCGAGGAGTTTGCGGATCTCGTCCATGATGCCGAGGTAGGTCGCGATGTTCGAGCGGGTAGAGCGGCCGAGGCCCGACTGGCTGACGAGCATCACTTCCGAGTGGAGCTTGATGAGCTTGTCGGGCCCGATGCCGTCGGCAAGCGTCTTGGTTCCGTTTTGGCGGTCGACCTGCTGGCCGAGCGCTTTCGCGAGCAAAGGATAGAGCGTGTGCTGGATCAGACTGGTCTTGCCGCTGCCGCTGACGCCGCATACGGCCGTGATGGCGCCGACCGGGAATTTCGCGTCGACGTTTTTCAGGTTGTGAGTCTTCGCTCCCTTCAACTCGAGGAAGCGCGTCGGCGGCGTTTGCGCCGGGCGCGCCGGCAGCGTCGCGGCTTTGTAGTCCTTCGGCGAGCCGGCGTGGACGACGCGGCCGCCTTCGTGGCCGGCGAGCGGGCCGATCTCGATCAGATGGTCGGCTCCCTGAATCAGCCGCTTCTCGTGCTCGACCATGACGACGGTGTTGCCTTGGTCTCGCAGCTCCTTGATCACGCCCAGGAGATTGGCGCTGTCCCGCGCATGCAGGCCCGCGCTCGGTTCGTCCAGGCAAAAGAGCGTGTCCGTCAAGGCGCTGCCGAGGCAACGCGCCATGTTGATCCGCTGCAGCTCGCCGCCGGACAGAGAGCGGGACGGTCGATTGAGGGTCAGGTAGGCGACGCCGATCTTCTGAAGATAACCGAGCCTCGCTCTAGCCTCTTCCAGGGCTTCGACGACGCCCATGGCCCCGGAAGCGGAAGGCTTGTGCCTTTCCTCCTCGATCGGGGTTAGCCACGAGCTCAGCTCGGCGATCGAGCGGTTGCACGCGTCGGCGATGTTGACGCCGCGGATTTTGCACGCGAGCGCTTTGTCGTTCAGCCGGTCGCCGTTGCACACCGTACACAGCTCGTACTTACGGAACCGCGAAGCATGGATTCGGTAATGGGCTTTGTATTTTTTCGAGTCGAGGTACGCGAAGAAGCCGAGGATGCCGTCGAACTCACGGCCCTCGCCGGAGAGCAGCCAGTCCCAGTCGGTCTTGGTGTATTCGGCGAACGGCTTATCGAAGTCGACCTTGTTGCGCTTGGCGCTCGTCTTCGCCCACGAGTAGTACTCGGCGAACTTACCGAAGTTCCAGCAGGCGACGCCCTTCTCCGCGAGCGATTTTTTTTTGTTCGGGACCACCTTGTCGTAGTCGATCTCGCTCGCGTAACCGAATCCCTGGCAGACCTTGCAGGCGCCGAGCGGATGATTGTAGGAAAGGAGGGCTTGCGTCGGCTCGAGGTACTGCATGCCGCACTGCGGGCAGTCGAGTCCCTGTGAGAAGGCGCGGCGAGTCGCGAGGGGTTGGCCTTCCTGGATCAGGAAGAGCTTGCCCCGGCCCACCTTGAAGGCGAGCTGCAGCGATTCCTTGAACCGCCCGAGCGAGTCGTCGAGCATCGTGACGCGGTCGACGACGACGGCGGCGCCTTTGAGGTCGGCCGCCTTCGCCGCCTCCAGCTTGACGACGGTCGCCGCTTCCGTGAGGAGGCGGGTGAAGCCCTGGGCTTCGAGCTGGGACTTCAAGTCTTTGACCGCGACTTTGCCCCAGCGCTCGAGCGGCGCCGCGACGAGCAGCTTTTTTCCGGACCATTGGCCGAAGATCTCGGCCAGGACCGATTCGGGATTGTCCTTCCGCACGGGGATGTGACAGTTCACGCACTCGAT
>JAYVBB010000522.1:0-2118 GCA_043750715.1 Pseudomonadota bacterium
TCGTTGCCGAACATACTCCGAGCCAAGGCTTCCGCCATTTGGCTACGGGACCCGTTGTCCTTGCAGAGGAATAGGATTCGCATCGGAATATCCTAGCGCCGGCCCCGGCGGTCGTCCAGACCCGACCTAGAACTGCGACGCGTCGATCGCCCAGGTAAAGTTGGCGTTCTCACCTTCCGTCCCGGCCGACGTCACGCCGATGACCTCGCCGGTGAGGATGTCGAAGAGCGGCGAGCCGCTGGAGCCGTGGTCGGTGTCGTTGGTCGTCGAGAAGTCGTAGAGTTCCTTGGGACACCCGTAACCCGACTGGCCGCCCTCGGTGTCGCATTCTTTCAGCGTGGGGGAGTTGACGTAACCGACGTCGACGTAGAGGTCTTGCAGTCCCAGCGGAAAGCTCAGGCTCAGGACCGGCGCCAAAGCGTTGTCCAGTCCGTTCCAGGCTTTGGTCGCCAGCTTCAGGACGGTGGCTCCGGCCGGGGCGGAGGGAATCGGAATGGTCGCCAGATCTTCCCCGGCGACGAACGTGAAACCCGAGTCGTCGCTGGTCTCGAAGAACAGGCTGGGCGTATCGCCGGCGGCTTTACCGGTGTCGTTCACCGAGTCGGTTTCCTGGAAAATCTGCTGCAGTTTCAGGCTGACGAGTCCCGAGTAGCACTGGGCGTCGCAATGCGCGACGTGGGCGTTCGTGCAGACCTTGTTCTCTCCGCAAAGAAACGCCGAGCCCAGGAAGGTGTCGCCCGTCGAGCAGCCGCTAGCTGGAGACGCGAGCACCGTGCACTTGGTCTCGACGCGGAAGACGCTCTTCCGCGAGGCTTTGTAGATGGCGATCGCCTTCGCGATCTCGCTCGAGCCGTCGGCGCCGTTGGCTCCGGCCGCTCCGGCTTCGCCCTTGTCGCCTGCTTTGCCGGACAGGTCGATGACGGTCCACGTGCCACCCGTGCAGACGCGGAAGTTTTTCGTCGCCTCGACGTAAACCAGCACGTTCTCCGCGGCGGCGTCGCAGGCCGGCAGCGCCGCCTCGTAGGCGACGCGCATGGCACCCGGGCTCGCGGTCGCGCCGCCGCCTCCGCCGTCTTTGCTTTCTTCTTTGCCGCAAGCGGCCAGCGCGAGCGTGCAGGTCAGGGTCAGGGTCATGAGGTTGCGCAAGGATGCCTCCAGATTACCTAACCGTAATCGGTTGATTTCAAAGGCGCCTTTAAGGAAAGATGGACGACTATAAAGGCCCGGAATTAAATGCTAATTCGCGGGTCGTCGGAGGCCGCGGAAAGATGCCGGAACGGGTAGCCAAAAGGGTGCGGTATTTCGGCGACGTCCAGGGCGTTGGTTTCCTGCGTCGGGCGGAGGGGCTGGCGCGCCAGCTGGCGGTCTTCGGTTACGTCAAAAATCTCCCCGACGGCTCGGTCGAGCTCGTCGCGGAAGGCGAGGAGAGCCAAGTGAGCTTGCTCCTCGGGCGTGTCGCGGCGAAGATGGCGGCCGAGATCGCGCGGCTGACCGAAGAGACCGTCCCCGCCGAGCAGTTCGCCGACTTTCAGATCCGCCGCTAGGAGAACCTCATGGCCAAGACCCCTTCGACGATGCTACCGCTCGGCACGCGCGCCCCCGATTTCCGCCTGCCGGGTCCCGACGGCAAGCTGACGGCGCTCGCCGACTTCAAGGGCAAAAAAGCCCTCCTCGTCATGTTCATCAGCAACCATTGCCCTTTCGTCAAACACGTCGGGGCCGAGCTCGCCGCGCTGGCGAACGAATACATGAAAAAGGGCGTCGGCGTCGTCGCCATCGGCTCGAACGACATCGCGAACTATCCGGACGACCGCCCGGAGCTGATGGAGGTCGAGAAGGCGAAGTACGGCTATCCGTTCGCTTACGTCTTCGACGAATCGCAAGCGGTAGCAAAGGCGTACCAGGCGGCCTGCACGCCGGACTTTTATCTCTTCGACCAGAATTTTGCTTTGGTCTACCGCGGCCAGCTCGACGACTCGCGTCCCGGCAACGGTGTGCCGGTGACGGGCAAAGACATGCGCCTGGCGCTCGCCGCCCTGCTGGCGGGCAAAAAGCCGACCGAGGACCAGCGTCCGAGCATCGGCTGCAACCTCAAGTGGAAGCCTGCCTGACCCTCAG
>JAYVBB010000523.1:0-4279 GCA_043750715.1 Pseudomonadota bacterium
GCTCCAAGCTCACCTGCGTTCTTCGAGCGGGTGACTGCCCCAGGCCCACCCGTTAAGCCCGGACGAGGGAGCCTCCCGGAAGGGAAATGGGGGATCCAATGGTGGGCGAAGCCCCCTTGGTGTGGAGGGGTAGCTAGGGGAACACTCATTGTTCCCCTAGCCGGGGTCCAGGGGGCCGCGCCCCCTGGGCTTCGCGCAGCGATGCCGCTACGCAACCCTCGCTACAACCCAGCCCAAACCCAACTAGGTTCACTCGCCTTTGTTGCGCGTCCGCAGCGCACGCGAAATATCCCGGTTGGCTTCCCGCTCTTTCGAAGTCGCCCGCTTGTCGTGCAACTTCTTGCCCTTGGCGATCCCGATCTCGACTTTGATGTACTGGTCTTTGAAGTACATCTTCAGCGGGATCACCGTGTACCCTTTGGTGTCGATCTTCTGCGTCAGGGTCTCGAGCTCTTTGGCCTTGAGTAGCAGCTTCCGTCTCCGCTTTTCGGAGTGGTTCATGTAGCTGCCGGGTTCGTAGCGCCCAATATGGGCGTCGTTCAGGTAGGCCTCGCCGAGCTGGTCGATCTCGACCCAGCCGTCGCTCAGATTCACCTTTCCTGCGCGCGCCGATTTGACCTCGGTCCCCGTCAGGACGATGCCGGCTTCGAGACGGTCCTCGATGGAGTACTCGTGGAATGCCTTGCGGTTGTCGGTGATGGTGGTCGTCGCCATTCCAGCGGTATACCACATCCCCCTCGCGCCGCCCTGAAAAGTTGGCTATAGCAGGCCCGATGGAAAGTCGTGATTTACCTCACAGTCTGGCGCCTTCGGCCGAGTTTCGGGGCATCGGCGGCGAAGTCCCGGGCGACCAGGACGGCGCGCGCGTCGACGCCTATCTCGCGAAGCAATTTCCGTTTCTGTCGCGGGCCGGGTGGCAGGTCCGGATCGGCGACGGCCGCCTGCTCGTCAACGGAGCGAAGGTCAAAGCGGCGTCGCGCCTCAAAACCGGCGACCTCCTGAGCCACTACATGCCGTCCGGTGCCGAGCCTGAGGTCGACCGGGGCATCCGCGTGCTCTGGGAGCGCAAGGGCGTGATGGCGGTGTTCAAGCCCGGGAACCTCCCGATGCACGAAAGCGGGCTCTACCGAAAGAACACCTTTTCCGAGCTCGTGCACGAAAAGATCGGCAAGGAATGGGCAGCCGTCCACCGCATCGACCGCGAGACGAGCGGCATCGTGATCTGCGGAGACAATAACGACCTGCGCGCCCGGCTCTCGATCGATTTCGCCGAACGCCGGGTCTACAAGGAATACCTCGCGATCGGACGCGGCGTCGCGGCGGACGATTCGTGGACATGCGACGGCCCGATCGGCGACCTGAAAGCGAGCCTGATCCGGATTAAGCGCGGCGTCGTCGAAGGCGGACAGCCGGCCAAGACCGAGTTCAGGGTTCTGGCGCGGGGGCGCGACGCGACGCTGCTGCATTGCCGCCCTTTGACCGGCCGCACCAACCAGATCCGCATTCATGCGGCGCATGCCGGCCACGTGCTGTTTGGAGACAAGCTCTATCACGACGACGAGATGATATTTCTCGACTACCTGGACCACGGGCAGACCGACGACATCACGCGGCGCACCGGCGGCATTCGTCGTCTCTGTTTGCACGCCACGGCGATCGAGTTCAAGCACCCGGCAGACGGAGAGCTCTGCCGGATCGAGACGCCGCTGCCGGAAGACCTCCAGGACTTCTGGGCGAGCCTAGGGTAGTGACACCCGCCGAGTCATGTGCCGTCCTATACTTGTCACGGCAGCCGACGCGCCTGCCAGCTCGCGGCCGCTGCTTGATGCAGGTCTTTGAAAGTCAGACCGACGGCGGCGAGCAGGGCGTCGGAATCGAGCCGGCTCGACGGCGTGATCGCCTGGATGATCCGGCGTAAGGCGTCGTCGCCGCCCTTCGTCTCTAGGATGCGAACGAGATAGAGGCTTTGGCGGTAAGCGCGGCCGGCGTTGATCGCCGACAGCGAAATGTAAGGCGTTTGAAAAGCGGGCTCGGCGAGGAACCCGCCGGGACGACCCTCGAACTGAAACGTGCCGCAGGGATGACCGGCGCAGGAAAGGCGCTGAGCAAGGCCTTCGTCGAACCAGGGCGGCAGCGGGCGGCCGCCGCTCAACTGGGCGAGCAGCGCGTGAACCAACTCGTGACGGAGCACGACTTCGAGCGAGTCGCTGAAGTTTTTCTGCGTGATCATTTCCGCGCGCACGGGAATTCTCAGGCGGCCGTCGAAGAGGCCTTCCGCCCATTCTGGACCGCCGACGACGATGCTCTGGAAACTCTCGGCGGGGTAGAGATTGACTTCGATCTGCGCCGAGGGGGCCTGAAAGGCGAACTGCTCGACGTAGGCGTCCAGCGCCCCTTCGAGGGCTTCCAGCACGTACGCGACGAGCTCTTCGTGATCGCCCGAACGATACGCGAGGCGGAAGTTTCGCGACGTCTCGGTCTGCTGAAAGACGCTTTCCTTGGCGCGCCCCCGCATGCTGTCGAGGCGTTGCTTGAGTGCCGTGGCGTCGAGGTCTGGAGCGTTGGCGATCGATTCGAGCGTGCGCACCGCGTCGTCGAAGCGGCCCTCGGATTCCAGGACGTCGGTGAAGAGGAGCTTCATCTGGTCGTCCTGAGGCTGCTTTTCGAGGTAGTAGCTGAACTGCTCGCGCGCGCTCGCGAGGTTTTTCAGCTTGTAGTAGCAGACGGCCAGACCCTTGGCCGTCTCGGGGCTTTTCTTCATCGCTTCCGAGCGACGAAGGTAGGTCGTCGCTTCCTCGCAATCGCCGAACTTGAGGCGGGCCCAGCCGGCGCTCGTCAAAAGCACCGGCAGCTGCTCGATCAACCAGTCATGCAAGGCCTGGCTCGAGCGCTCGGAGACTGCGGCGTCGTCGGCGAGCTTCAGCGCCGAGACGAAGTCACCAGTCGCGAAGTGGGCGAGAATGCTCTGCATGAGCTGCTTCTCGGCGTCCGAGAAGCGGCTCTCTCCGGAGGCCGCCTTCAGTTGGGCTGGAGGCGGCGGCGTGGCGGCTGCCTGGGCAGGGAGTGCGGGTCCCGGCGCCGTCTCGCTTCGGGCGCCCGCGCGCTTCACGAACTTTTGCTCTTTGTTGTTCTGGTACTTCCACACGGAATAAAGAACCGTCACGCCGAAGCCGAGAAAGAGGGCCGTCAGAAAGTGGCGTCTCTTCAACCCTCGACCTCGGCCTGGAGCTTGCCGGACCGGTCCAACTCGGTCAGCTGGTCGAACCCGCCGATGAACTTCGAGCCGATGAAGATCATCGGGACCGTGCGGTAGCCGCCGTTTTCGGACGACAGCTTCATGCGGAGGTCGGGGTCGCGCTCCAGATTCACTTCCTTGTACGCATAATTCCGCTGCTGCAGCAGGCGCTTGGCAGCGACGCAGTAGGGACACACGCTGGTCGTGTAGACGGTGATTTCTTGCATGACTTCGGGGTCCTTTCCTATGTATAGCTGCCCGGTTGGACCCGAGCACCTAGTATACTCTCACCTGAACGATGAGAACCATGAGAGAGCTGGCCGAAACCGCCCTGAACGTGCTGAAAGCCCGTGGAACACCTGGCCTGCAAGGCGAGAGTGTGGTCGAGACGTCGGAGCGGCTGCTGGCCGCCGACCGGCGGGGCGGCCTGCCCGCGATCGAGATCGCGTCCGACGGCCTGTCGCTCTACGACAAGCTCGCCATCGAAAAAGGTCTGAAGGAAGCGCTCGGCGGCGGTTCAGTCTATTTTCGTCGGACCAAGGCGGTCACCGGACCGGCCCCGGCGCCGCTGTCCGACAAGAAGGCCCCGTTCGGCCTGACCATCGAGCGGCGGGCGATTCCCCGCGTCACGGAAATCATCGCGGTCGCTTCGGGCAAGGGCGGAGTCGGCAAGTCGACCGTCAGCGCCAACCTCGCGGTCGCCCTTGCGGCGGCAGGCAAGCGTGTCGGCCTGCTCGACGCCGACATCTACGGCCCCTCGGCGCCTTTGATGATGGGACTCTCCGGGCCGTTGCGCGTCCAGGGAGAAAAACTGCTCCCCCACGAAAACCACGGTGTGAAAACGGTTTCGTTCGGCTTTTTGACCGACACGACCCAACCGGTGATCTGGCGCGGCCCGCTGATCGCGAAGGCATTCCGCCAGCTTTGCTACGACGTGGAGTGGGGCGATCTCGACTACCTAGTCATCGACTTGCCTCCGGGCACGGGTGACGTGCAGCTGGCCCTGATCGAAAGCGTGCCGGTCCACGGGGCGCTCATCGTCAC
>JAYVBB010000524.1:0-32013 GCA_043750715.1 Pseudomonadota bacterium
AGAATTCGACTCCCTCCAAGCCAAGGAGAAGGGGAAGTGAGCCTCTGGCGCAAGATCTTCGGCGAGCCCCATCGCTGCCGAATTTGCAAAGACACCGGGCTCCAGTCAGACGGCTACGCCGTTCGTCCTTGTGCGAATTGTCGAGACCTGGAGCAAGAGTTTCAGAAAGCCGCCAAGAAATTCATGCGCTGCGAGTGCAAGCCATTCCACTTGAGCGAGAAGGGCTTCGAAGGATGGATAAGCTGCGATACCTGCGGGATCGTCTGGGGGAGAAGTCCATGACGCACCCTCCTCCAACTCCCAGGAAGCTGCGAGCCGAATAAGCCTTGAGTCTCTACTCGTCAGTCAATTTAGCATCGGTCTCGCTCATCAGATATTCCCAGCAGCTCTTTCCGCCACCGAACAGTGGGAAGAAGAGCACGATGCGGTATTTGAATACGTCTTTCCAGACAGCGAACGGCTTGGCCTGGTTGAAAGCACAGAGGATGAAGCCAGCCGGGAAGGCCAGAAGCTGCATCATTAGATAGGCAGCGGCAAAGACCTGGACGAAAATTCCGAGAATGCGCACGTAGTCGATCGCGATGAGCAGAAAGAGCGGAACGACGGTGTGCGGGAAGAAGAGAGATTTCAGCTTCTCGTATTTCACTCGGTGGTCTCCGGTGGGAATTCTTCGTCGCCAGGTGGTGGAGCTTCCATTGTAGCCTCAGGCGTGGCTGTTTCGCCATGCTCCGTGGCGGGTTCGCCAGGGGCATCTGGATTCGGTGAGGGTTCACCGGGCGCGGGCTCGACCAGGCCCCATTCACAAAGGATCTCGCCAAGAACGTCGGTCACCTTCTCCCACAGCTCGGGATCGAAGCCCTCAGCGGTGACGGGGATACCGAACTCCTTGACATCCTTCGTCCTCGGGTTCGTGATCCGGATCACGACGTCGCGGCGTCGGGCTGGAGCAGACTTCGACTCACCTTTCGGGAACAGCGCCTGTTTCAGGGTCATCACCATGGCGCACTCCTATTTGCCGTCGCGTTCGAAGATCGCTTGGCGTGCGTAAACGACCGCGTCCAGCAGCTCCTGGTATAGATCGATCAGGACGTCGCGCCCATTGTGCGGTTGGAGCGGCACGCCATATTTTCTGCGGCCCTCTTTGTCGCGAGCACTCATGTCGGCGACGACAAGATCCCAGACAGCAGGCAAATCGTTCGCCTTTGGCTTCGGCTGCTCGGTAACAAGCTTCGAGGTGCCGGTCGAATCGGGCATGGATTCCTCTGGGGAAAAGCTGTGGATCGTCTGTTGATTTCTTATGAGTAACACGTTCTGAGATCACTTTCGACGTCGAAAGTCACTTTCGACGCAGGTGTGACGGGATCACTGGCGCGTACCTTTTGACCTGGAAGCCAGGCGGAATCTCTGCGGTCTGCATCTTCGGTCGGAGCGGTGCCTCAGACAGCATGACAACAGTGACTGGGCCCACCCAGGATCTATGAATGCTCTCAAACATCAACCACTGCTTGTCGGTCAGCATCTTCGATCCAGCCAGATCGATAATGGTCTCGGCGGCCTCTGGTGGGCACTGTCGTGCCACTTCCCGGCAGACCTCGCGCCAGTTCAAAGGCGTCCAGCGATGGTCCATCCTCGGAATTTCCTGTTGCCGAAGAGCATCAGCTCTTCTTTTTTCCTCGCGAAAAGCTTGAGCGTCCACGTCGTGCTCTCCCTTTCTTTGCTTGCGCATGCGAAGTTTCTGTCTCTTGCGGCACTGGTAATAACGACCATTCCGATACCAGTGCTTCGAGTCTGTGGCAAATTCGCCACGGCAAAATTTACAGTGTTTGACTTTCATTGGCGGGTTGTTACCACCCATTTTTGTGAACGGTCAAATTTTTTGAGTCGTCAAAAACGGGTGTGTATCTTTTTATTTTCCAAAGAGAAAAAAACTTCTTCTTGACAGGAAATGACGGGGAAGGCAATTTCGGCCTTCCCTCGCGTGCCTGCACGACAATTAACGGAACCTGAAACGGAACGCAAATTTAACTCAGATAAAAAAGAAAGATAATGGGGCGGAGCGAAGCGAACGCCCTGAAGCGAAGCCGCCAGGCGTAGCGACGATAAGGATCGAAGCTTGCACCTCAAGAAAACATCCAACAAAATAATGAATAACTATATTTATTCTAAATCAGAGTTAACGCGGCCCACCGACGCAAAGATTAGTCCTCCTCTCGATCCTTACGGCAGAGAGTAAACCTCGCTACGCTCGGCCCTTCGGGCTAGTTTACTCTCTGCGAGGGGAACTTCGTTCCCCCAAAATCTTCTGCGAAGAGACCACCGCAGGAAGATTGAAGATAGAACACGGCAGCAGAATGGAGTAGAAAGGCGACGTCCACTTTCGACGTCGAAAGTCTCGCCATGCACGCCACCAAAATCCAAGAGGCGACACGTGTCCCTAAAGAACGACCGACTAAGTCGGCTCGAAAGCCTATTTCGTCAGGGTGCCGCCACCACAGCGAATGAGATGACCATCCTCGTCCAGTCAGGCGACGACATGATGCCGGGCGACGAGGTCTACGATAACGATTTCGAGAAATGGGAGCTGATCCAAAAACCCACAGGGTCCGTGAGAGAGTTCGATGTCGTAAGACGTAAAGTGTTCGATCCGATGGTGCTGCTGAAAACGATCTGCGAGGTCTATGATCTGGCCGACCGCGACTTCAAAGGCGGCGAGGGTCCGTGGTGGTCGTCGATGGACGTCTTTGTCAGCGAGGCAAAGCGGCGATTGGGGCAGAAAACGTTAGAACTCTATTCGAGGGAAGAATGATCAGGATCTACAAGTATGAGCTTCAGCTCACCGACGTGCAAAAATTGCTGATGCCGCAAGGCGCGGTGATCATTAAGGTGGGTGAGCAGAAGAAGATGCAGGAGGACAAGATGTACGGCGGGCAGTCGGTCCAGCCGGTCCTCTGCGCATGGGCGGTGGTAGACGATCAGCTCGAACCGATGCCGCACTCCGTGCGCGTTCTCGGAACGGGTCATCCGATCGACCAGAACGACGTCCTGGCCTACGACTACTTCGACACGACGATCATGAGCGACGGCTTCGTTTGGCACGTGTTCTTCGACAAGGACGCCCACACTGTGCATCGCGAAAGACTGGCGAAGTGAGCGATCTCGAAGCCCGTTACCGCCACGCGCTCGCGACCGTCTGCGACGTCGTCGCCAAGATGCAGGAGGACACGCTGTCGCTTAAAAGCTGTGACTTCCTTCGCAAGGTCTGCCGCGAGGCGATGCCTGATCACCCGGCCTGGATGCAGCGGGCGAAACGGGTAAGCAAGGCCAAGAAGGGGATCACGCCGTTCATGGAGGCGCTGGACGAGGTGGAGGACTCCGGCCTGGATGAGCTATGAGGTCGTATAACTATACTAGATGTTCATTTTGGGATTCATCATCGGGGTCGTGGGTGCGTCGGTCGCTTGGACGATCGCGTGCCTTTTGTCGTTTCATCGCTGGCTGAGGAAATATCATGTGGGTGACTGTTCTGGGTCCGGCTGGATCATGCAAACGTGCGGTCGTGGACGAACTGGTGAAAAAGGACGGCTTCCTATTCGAACGGGAGACGTTGGTTTTCTCCGACCGACCTACCGTCCAGCAGCAGGGTCGAGCGATTTGTGAGCGCTGGAAGATGGCCATCTCGTTGACCAAGCGTCAGGAAGAAGCCGACTACCTGACCATCAGGAGCTTTTGGAATTCCGAGATCTACCTCGGTGCGATGCACGAGTGTCGGATGATCACCGAGGCTGAGTTCGAGACGCTTACCGAGTTCTACCAGACGATGGTCAAAGCCGTCGCGCCACCTCATGCTGCGATCTATCTCAAAACGACGCCGATGCAGGCCCAGGCTCGGTGCGCACTCACCGGCAATATGGTCAGCGACGAGTTCGAGGGCTGCGTCCGTCGCCGCTACGATGAGCACGTCGAGAAGATGAATCTCTCCGTTGTGAGGATCGAGAACGACACAGAGCAGTTCGAAAACGTGCTCGCTGAGGTACGCAGTGCGATGAACGATTTCCGCGCCTCGAACATCGGTCAGCCATCGGTCTGGAAACGGAGTTACTACAAGTGATGTTCCAAAATACATCGGAGCTGAAACAGGCGGTACTCTTCTTCCGGCAGACGAAAGAAAACCTGACGACGTTCGCCAGGGTCACCGACGATCTCGGCTTGTCGCGGTCCTTCGGCGTGTTCGGCCCACGAAGAATCAGAATCAAAAAGCTGAAGCGAGTGATGATGGCCACCGCCGAGTTCGAGATGAGCCAGGCGCTCCGTGCGGCCAAAATCGGAGAACCGACATGAGTGAGTCGGAGGAGAAGGTTGAGTCGATGGCGGACGCCATGAAGCGAGCGAACAAGATGGCAGATGACACCGCTCAAGCGATCCGCGAGGTGGAAGCACAGTCGAGGTCCGAGTTGGTCGAACGTGCGGTTCTCGCGACCGCTCGCGACATCGTCAAAGGTGTGATCGAGCGGAACGCCGAGAGCATCAACGAAAATGCGATGAAGTGGATGCGCGATCTGATCCGCGAAGAGTTCGAGAAGATGGGCATGGTCGGGATCATCCACGAGGAAGCCCACAAGTTCATCAGAGAGAAGAGCGAAGAGCTGGGAACGCCGTTCCTGCGTGCACTCGAAGCCAAAGAGTTGGAAGTGGAAAAACCAAAGGAGAAGTGATGAGTTTGCTGTCTATCGTTATCGCCCTGGCAATTACTGGTTTCTTGTGCTGGCTCGTACTCCAGATTCCGATGCCGCAGCCGGTCAGGAACGTGATCATTGGGGTCATGATTTTGTTTTTGGTCTTGTGGGTTCTCCAGGCACTCGGTGTCGTGACAGGATTGCCGCACTTGACACTGAAATAACGGAGCCGGACGATGAGCGGTTGGTGTGTGAAAGAGATGTTCATGGACGTTGATCAGTCTGAGATCTCGTTTTTGAACAGGGCGCTGAAGGCTCATCGCGAAGGCTTCGAAGATCTAGACCTAACCGGGGCTCTCCCCCGCGATGAGAGGAATGATGAAAACGAGGATCAAAGACTGGGTCAACATCAAGACCTGGCGCGAGTTCTACAGCTTCCAGGTTTTCATCGACCGCAAGTGGTGCCTACTCACTGACGGCAAAACCCTCGTCTCCTTCAAGACCGAGGAAGAACGTGACCGCGTACAAGTCCTTGTTCGCAAGGCCAAGACGGTCAAAGAGACCGCGAAGATCATCGAAGAGAATTTCCCGGAGAAGAGGAAGAAGAGAAAGTGAAGCTAAAGCCCCACGAGCACACCCATAGCCTCTACGTCCACTGTCTCGACTGCCACACGTTCGGCATTCCTGGCGAGAAAGAGACCGAGAATCCCGCCAATGCCGCTGAGTGCGGAAACTGCCGGTCCATGCGAACACTTGCACCTCATGTTGCCTGGCACAGCGCCCGCCAAGCGCACGCTGCCGGGTGAGAAGTGGCCGTCGAACGTGTGGCCGGACGAGACGAAGATCTTGGCCTGTGCCATGCTGACGTGTCGCCGGATCGGCATGGACCCCGAGATCATCATGCACGAGCAGATCCTGACGCCTGCCCGAAAAGGCTGGGGTCTTGGCGTGCCAAATTACAATGGAAATTGGGAGCCTCATGCAAAAAAAGCGCTTGGCTTTGCTCTGCCAGTAGAGGACTCTAGTTCCTCTCCCAGTTCAGACGACGCCGATTTTTATCCACCGCTCGACAGCGAAGAGATGCAAAAACGGCGTGGCTTCATCGACCTGCTCGACGAGATCAAATAATGCCGTCAGCAACGGCAAAAGAGCAGGCAAGGGGCAGACGTTTACACTCACACTCATAATCATAGTTTTTACAGCATAGCTGATGGCCTTTTCTCGCCGAAGACGTGGGCGAAAGCCTATAAAGAGAAAGGCTTCAAGGCGGCGGCGCTGACCGACCACGGGACGCTGGCTGGCTCTTTGCCGTTTTACCATGCGATGCGTGAAGAGAGACTGACACCAATAATTGGTTGCGAGTTTTACTTTGTAGAAGATCCGCTCATCAAGGACGAGACGAGCCGATCTGCGGCCCATCTCATTCTGCTGGCGAAAGATTTCGAGGGCTGGCTGAACCTGCTGAAGCTGTCGCGCTTGTCCTATGAAGAGGGCTTCTACTACAAGCCACGGATAGGGATGAAATGGCTCGCCACACACAGCGGCGGTCTGATCTGCCAGACGGCATGTCTTGGCGGCGTACTCTCAAGAGAGGTTTGGCGCGAGCGCGACGGCAAAAGCACCATCGGTCTTGAACAGCGCTGGCAGCAGTTCCACGCAATATTCGGCAACGATCTTTACGTGGAGTTCCAGGGTCATAATGCTCCCGATCAACAGTTGATCAACGAAGCGTTTGTTGCGCGTCTATCGCTGACGCCTGGGTTTCAGCATGTCTGTAGCAACGACAACCACTACATTCTTCCAGAGCATGCCAAAATCCAACTGCTGATCAAGGCGTCGGCTTTCAAGAACGCGGAAGCTGCCGCCAGCTACACGAACTTCGACTCGCTCTGGCTTAAAAGCCCACGTGACGTCTACGAGACCTTTCGCGAGCACCACGAATACCTGCCGAAGGAGTTCATCGTTCGCGGTATGCGCTCGACCGAAGAGATCTTCGAGAAGTGTGCCAATTTCGAGCTGCCGAAGAAAAAGTATCTGCCGCGCTACAGCGACGACGGAGGCTTCTTCAAGACGCTGACGCTTCGGAAGCTGAAAGAGTTCCTGGCGAAAGAGGATTGGCGCTTCGCGTCCAAAGAGACCTACATCGAGCGTTTCAAGAACGAGTTCGAGGTGATCACGAAGTACGGGCTTCAGGACTATTTCCTGCTGGTCTGGGACATCGTCGAGTGGGCGAACAAGAAAGACATCTTCGTCGGCATCGGTCGCGGCAGCTCGGCGGGCAGCTTCATCTGCTACCTGCTCGGCATCGTCAAGATCAACCCGCTCCAATACCGGCTGATCTTCGAGCGCATGCTGAACGCCAACCGCTGCGAGAACGGCGAGCTGCCGGATATCGATCTCGACTTCGAGAGCCTTCGCCGCAACGAAGTGAAGGACTACGTCTTTAAGAAATACGGCAAGGAGTACGTCTGCGAGATCGGCACCTATGGGCGGATGATGCTCAAGACGGCGATCGTCGATTTCGGGAAGCAATTCGGCTTCGAGGCACGGGATCTGGTGATGATCACCACGAATCTCGGGCTCGACAAGACGGACGCGCAAAGCCTCGACGCTGCGGTCGAGTCGTCGCCGAAGCTGAAGTCGATGATGGTCGAGCACCCGGATTACGAGCACGCGGTGAAGGTGGCGATCGGTCAGATCAAGAGCCAGTCGATTCACCCGGCAGGCGTGTTGATTTGCTCGGACCCGCTCGAAACGGTGACGCCGCTCAAGACGCAGAAGAAAGCCGACAAGGGTTCGAAGAAGGCTGGCGAGAACCGCGTGATCGTGACGCAGGCTGAAGATAAGCACGTGATCAGCCAGGGCCTCGTCAAGATGGATTTCTTGGGGCTGAAGGAATACGACATCTTCAAGTCGGTGATCGAGAATGCGAAGGCTGCGGGCTACGAGCATGAACTGACGAGCAAGAACTACATCGACGTTATTCACGACGCTGAAGTGGCAAAACCCGACGCCAAAGTCTGGGAGCTGTTCCGCCAGGGAAAGACCGAGGCGGTGTTCCAGTTCGGCTCGGACGGCATGAAGCAGCTTTTGATCGACATGAAGGCAGACAGCTTGGCGGATCTTGTCGCCGCCGTTGCGCTCTATCGGCCTGGCTGCCTAGAGAACGGCTGGCACACGCAATACTACCGCCGCAAGGCTGGCGAAGAGGAAGTTGAGTTCGTGCACCCGGTGCTCGAAAAGGTTCTGGCCGACACCTACGGCGTGGTGATCTATCAGGAGCAGTTCATGGAGGTATTCCATCTGCTCGGTGACGTGCCCATGGTGGACGCTGACACGATCCGCTCGGCGCTCGGCAAGAAGGACGTCGAGAAGCTGAACAAGTTCGAGGCGAAGTTCGTCAAGGGCGCGGCAAAGAAGATCGGCGAAGCTGAAGCGAAGGTCGTCTGGGATCAGCTCGCTAAAGCGTCGGGCTACACGTTCAACCGCTCGCACTCGGCGGTCTATGCGATCGTCGCCTATGTGAGCCAGTGGATGAAGGTGCACTTCCCGATCGCGTATTGGGCTGCCGTCGTCGATTGGAACTGCCGCAAGAAAGAGACCGACCTGCTCTCGAACAAACGCGCCGCCGCCGACATGGGCGTGCGCTTCCTGATGCCGGACATCAACAAGTCGAAGGTGCACTTCGCGATCGACGAAGAAGAGAAGATGCCGCGCTGGTCACTCTCGGGTATCTCGGGCATCGGGGAAAAGACCGCAGCCAACATCGTCGAAGGTCAGCCATACGCGACCGTCGAGGATTTCTTGAAGCGCATTCGCGGCGTCAACATCAACAACAAGCTGACGCTGGCCTACGCGGGTGCATTTGACAAACTCTGCGACCGGAAGCAGGCGATTGACAAGATCTTCGCCACGAACAAGAAAAAGAAGAAACCGAAGATCACCGACTCGATGCTCCTCAGTTCCTATCATGCAGCTCTTGGATTCTTCGAGAGCAAGCTGGCGTCGATTTACAAAGGCATCAGCGACAAGACCTGGAGTGAAGAGGAGGTCCGCGAAACCGCACCGGGTGAACCGCTGATGGTCGCGGGCATGGTGTCATCGATCAAGAAGGTCAAGACGAAGCGCGGCGATGTCATGGCGAAGGTGGGACTCGTCGATTCGGACGAGAGCTTCGAGCTGACGGTGTTCCCCGAGGCGTGGGCGATGTCGGTGATGGTCTTCCAGCTCGGCAACGTTGTGCAGGTGGCAGGCATGAAATCAGAGTACGGCGGGCGGCATCAAGTCGAAGTGTCCGAAGTCGAAGTGATCACGGAGTAACGATGAGCGTTAAGGATTTGGAAATTGCGATCGAAGGACTCCTGCCGCAAGAGATCCGCATCAAGCTGAAGGCAGAGCTGACCGTCTCGGAGGACTTGGAGCGCGAGGTCCGCCGTACAGCGGCACAGTTTGGATACTATGCGGTGCTCGCGGAGAAGGCCGAGTCCCGCCATCGTCGCGGCAAGCTTGGCTACGACATGTGGCGTAGCGGCTACGAGGACGAGCTGTCTCGCGACACGTCTTTCAAACGGGTGAAGGACCTGACGCGCCTTGTAATGCAGAGCCCGAAATACAAAGCTTGGATGCTCAAGCTGGATCAATATGAAGAAGAAGCAAGAATCATCAAGGCAATCGCCAAGGCGTTCGAGATCAAGAAAGATCTCGTCCAAACATCGGCGGCGGATCGTCGCAAGGAGATGCGGTAATGGCAATGAAGGTGGTGAAGGCTAAGTCGTCGGAAGAGGCAAAGCCGAAGAAGAAGTTGAAGGTCGTCGCGACCGAGCCTGAAGTTGATCCCGAGGAGCCAGACGAGGCTGAAGAGGAAAAGCCTGCGAAAAAGGCGAAGGCCGAAAAGCCCAAGAAGACTGCTGAGAAAGCACTTTCGACGTCGAAAGTCGAGGCGGTCGTTGTTGACTCGGTGAGTCTTCTCACAGAAGCGCGGGTCGCCTATAAAGCTTTCCAGGTTTCGTGGTTCGATTTCGCCAAGAAGTTGAAGGAAATTCGTGATGCCGAGGCGTGGCATGCGAGTGGGCAGGAGGACTTCACGTCGCTCTGTCGCGAGGAGTTCCCCGACATCCCGGCGTCTACGATCTCGAAGTTCATCAAGGTCGTGGAAGAGTTCGGACCGGCGATGGAGGCGCGTGTGAAAGGGCTGAAAGCGCTGCCGTCGTATGATGCTCTGTATGAGGTGGCGGTCAACGAGAAGAAGATCCCGAAGGAAGATTCGATGCGCCTCCGCAAGGCGGTCGTCGATTGCAAGATCTCGGTGCGGGAGGTGCGGGAGGTCGTTCGCGGTCTCGTCTCAAAGAAGCCGACGAAGCACGCCGAATCGCGGGAAGAGAAGAAGAAGGTCAGGCGCGAAGAGATCGGCCTCAAGACGGAGGATGCGGAAGCCTCGGATGAAGATGTCGAGGTGGACGAGAAGGAAGAGATCACGTCGAGCATCGACAAGAATGCCGACGCGCTGCTCAAGCTGGTCAGGAAGCTGATCAGCGACATCCCGGCGATCACGTCGTCGATGAAAGAAGGGACGGCGAAGCTGATCGAGCTGGCTGAGGCGATGGAAGAACTGCACGTCCAGAACAACGAGTTCTTGGATAAACTCGAAACGGTGTCGAACTCCTAAGAAAGGTAGCAGATGGAAAAGACGAAGAAGAAGGGCAGCATGCTCGACCGCCTGAAGAACGAGGCGAAGCGGGTGAACGATGTTGAAGCATCACGTGGTGACTTCACGCGCATGTTCAAGCCGGAGAAGGGCGACAACCTGATCCGTATTTTGCCGCACTGGGATGTGAAGAAAAGGTCGAACGGCGACGAGCTGTTCTTCGCCAGGCGTCTGGTCCACTATCTCCCGGAGACCGGACGTGACGGTGGTCAGTACAATGCTCCACTTCGCTGCCTGAAGGACGATCAGGATGAAGCGTGTCCGGCGTGCCAGGTCTATGCGAGACTGAAGAAGTCTCAGAACAAGAAGGCGAACGATTTCCGTCCGACCGAGCGCTACCTCTACAACATCATCGACTACGGCGCAAAAGGTGGCGAGACCGCCGAGCCGCAGGTAGTGGTGTACGCGGCACCGTTTTCGATTCACAAAGAAGTCATGAACTGGGTCGAGGAACTCGGCACTGAGTTCTGGGACCTCGAAGCGGGCCGCGACTGGAAGCTGAAAAAGCTGGTCGATGCGTCGAAGGGTGCGCGAAACGGCACGAGCTATAAGCTGATGCCGAAGCTGCAAGACTCGGCGGTGCCGAAGAAGCTGCGTGAGCTGCTCGACAAGATGGCCGACCTCGATGCGATGTGGGCCGGTTACGATGAAGCGAAAATTCTGAAAGCTCTGAAACTCGCCGGTCAATCGGTCGAGGAAGCGGATGAAGAGACCGAAGAAGAAGAGGACGAAGAAGAGGACGAAGCCCCGAAAAAGGGGAAGTCCAAAACCAAAGCGAAGGAGGACGAAGATGAAGAGGAAGAAGAAGAAAAAGAAGACGACGATTCGGACGACGACGAGGAAGAGGAAGAAGAAAAGTCCGCGAAAAAGTCTGCAAAGCCCAAAGCCAAGCCAAAGGCTGAAGCGGACGACGAAGAGGAAGAAAGCGACGACGAAGAAAGCGACGACGAAGAGGAAGTGAAACCGAAGAAGGTTACGAAGGCTGAGGCTCCCGCAAAGGCCAAGGTCAAAAAGAAATCTTCGGACACTGATATCGACGACGAACTCCGCTCGCTGGGTGTTTAATGGAAAAGAACTCGGATAGGGTCAATTTTTCTTTTGGCATGAAAATCCCTGGCCCTGTCCAGTTCTCCAGCTTTACGTTCAGTTGCTCGTACAGCACGGATCTGATGCCCGAAGAGACGCCGGAGGACGCGATAGATCGCGTTCGGAAGCTTGTAATGGCAGAAGTTGAGAAGGACTATAATGCGCACCGAGACGACAGCCAGCGAGACGTCGGAGACGACAGCGAGTTCGCCGCCGAAATTTCAAAGAAGAGCGAAGGTGGAAAAAGCCGTCGCAAAAAAGAAGACGAAGAAGACTGAGACGCTGACCGAGTTCAAGATCAAGGGATCGAACTCGTGCGACAATCTTATCGACTCCGTGGCCAAGGGCCTCGGCAAGTCTTTCGCTGTCGAGATGATGCACACGGATGCAGAGGACAACGTCCCCTATTACATTCCGTTTAAGCACGTCGGCCTGCAAGCGATTACGGGAGGCGTGCCAGGCGGCATGATGACGGTGATCGAAGGCGACTCTCAGTGTGGCAAGTCCTACCTTCTTTACGAGCTGATCGTGCAGACCGTGTTGATGGGTGGCTACGCCTTCCTTTCGGACCCGGAGAACGCATTCCAGCCGCGATTCATGAAACGTGTGGGGCTCGACGCCAGTAAGCGGTTTATCTACACGAGCCGCGAAAACCAGCTCGCCCGCACGTTCATGATGTGGCGGAAGTTTGTCACCGCTGTCCGCGAGAAAGACAAGGTGTCACCGATCCTGATCGGTGCGGACTCGTACCCGGCCCTGCAGATCAAGCTGGTCGTGGATGAGTTGACGAAAAAGTCAGCGTCGAATGGAACCGGCGAGAAGAGAGACGAGCTGACGGGCTACCTCCAGGCGCGTAAGAACGCGGAATTCGCGCAGCTCCTGGGGGAGTTCGTCGGCTTCATGTCCGAGAACAAGGTGGCGCTGGTGTTCATTAACCAGCTCCGCAACAAGATCGGCGTGTTCTTCGGTGACTCGACGACAACCAACGCTGAGACGATCTTCAAATACTTCGCCACGCTGCGGATTCGCGGACGGCTTGGCAAGAAGATCAAGGAGAGCGCGGCCAAGGCAAAGGAAGGCGCTGCCCGTCAGGTCGGCGTGCGGTCGAACTGGGAGACGATCAAGAACAGGAACGTTGAGCCGTTCAAGAAGATCGAGACGAGGATCATCTACAAGAACGGCGTCGATCCGATGTCGGGGCTGATCGATCTGCTCGCGACTGAGGGTAAAATCGCTCTCGCAGACGACGGCTTCTTCTTCAACAAAAAGCAATTTCAGGAAGAAGATCTGGCGAAGTTCATCGCTGATCACCCTGAAGTGTTGAGTCTATAAGGTGAATAAAATGAGACCGAGCGAATACCTGGAGCGGGACAGAAAGAATCCGATGAACCCGATTTACCGGATGCTCACACCGGGTCAGCGCACCGAAGCGGAGACGGTGATCAAAGCCGGATTCGATCTGATCGGAAGCCGAATGGACGAGGACTATAAAGACATGACCCCCGACGCGGTGAACGCGATGTCTGTGCTTCAGGGCTTTCTGTGCGCATTCATCGAGCATGCCATGAATCCAGCGCTGATCCGTGAGCACATGGAGGCGATGGCGTAAGTGGCACTTCACCTGCTCTATTCGGATGTTCACGTGAAACGGGAAACACTCGCTGTTGTTCGGCGGGTGTTCGACTGCATCGGCGAGCAGGCGGTGAAGCTCGGAGTCGTCAAGACGGGCGGCTACGTCCTCAACAACGGCGACTTGTTCGATCAGCGCGGCCTGATTCCAACGGCGTGCTGGGACCTTGTCGTCGAGGCGCGAACGAAGTGGCAAGAGCTGGGAATCCAGCACATCGACAATGTCGGCAACCACGACCAGGACGATCGCGATGGCGAGATCCACCCTTTGAAGATCTTCGAGTCGTTCGGCTGGGAGGTCTGCACGAAGCCGACCTTCATCGACGAGTTCAGCTTCGCGGTGATCCCTTACACGCACGGGCTCGCGGCAGAGCTGCCTGAGGCGGCAGAGATGAAACCGAAAGCGCTCTTCGTTCACGCAGGCATCAAGTCGGCCTTCAGGAACGACAAGAGCCGCGACACGGACGGCATCTCGATCGAGCTTTTCGCCCCGTTCAAGCGGGTATTCTCGGGCCACTATCACTTCCGGCATGAGGTCGAGAACGTCCAATATATCGGCTCAACGCATCAGCACACGCACGCTGAAGCGGGCCAAGACAAAGGCTTCCTGATCTATAACGACAGGACGGGCGAGATCGTGTTCCATGAGATCCCCGGCACACCGAAGCATTACAGCATGCGGCTCGGTTTTAACGACTCGGGCAAGCTGGTGATCCAAGAAGGCAAGGAGCTGGTCGGCGAGCTGGAGACCTGTGATCTGGTGAAGGTGCACGTCAGCGGGCGCTCGGATCAGGTCAAGATGGTTTCGAAAGGCCAGGTGACTGACAAAATCAAACACGATGGCTTCACGCTCGAACGACACATTGTGGACGAGACGGTGTCGCGGCTGGAGATCAGCAATGGCGGCAAGGCTCTCGACCAGAAGGATTTGATTTCGAAGTACGTGAACTTCATCGATCCAAGCCTCGACAAGAAAAAGCTCGTGTCGCTTGGCTCGGAGTTCCTGGGAGGCCACTGATGCCGCTTTACGAGTTCGGCTGCGAGAAATGCAAAGAACGGCGCGATGCCATGCTGTCGTATGAAGAGATGCTGGCAGCACGCGAGTGCAAGCTGAAGTGTCCGAGCTGCGGTGACGAGACCGGGGCATACCGAGAGATTTTCACGAAGGCACCGTTGGGCAGGGTCGGCGGGCCTGGCAGCGACCGGGACATCGCTGCGATGCAACAATCTTTCCGTGAACACTTTCAAAAATCGGGTGAAGCAGATGAGGTCAGACATAAGCACGGGTCAGCGTTCGATGACAGCATCCGTGGTGCCGCCGCCGAAAAAATCAAACAAAATCTTGGGACGGCTTAGAAAGAGCATCAAGGGCTACGTGCGCCACCAGTGGGTGGATATGGGGCAGGTGAAGCCAGAAGCGCGGTCGCTACCGCACTTGATCTCGCTCAACAGCGAGGCGGGCACGATCGACTTCAGGATCCGAAACCAGAAGGATCTGTGCCGATTTCGTGATCACTATCTGAATCGCTTTCATGAGCTGATCGCGAAGCACAAGGATGGCGAGAAGATCACCCGTGAACTGTTCGTCCTTTACGACGAGATTCGTCGCCACTTCCGAGTGAAATACCGCGCCAATGTCAGGACCCGCCTGCGGTCCCATCTCCCGATCTGAGGTCTCCGTGCATTTGTCCAAGGTGGAAATCAAGAACTTCATGTCGTTCGAATACGCCGTGCGTGAGTTCAAAGACAACGGTCTGATCCTCGTCCAGGGCGAGAACGGGGCGGGGAAGAGTTCGATCTGGGACGCGGTGTCGTGGGCCATTTTCGGCAAGACCGTGCGTGGCGTGGATGGCGACGACGTGGTGCATTGGGGCGCGGGCGAGGACTGTGCGGTTACGGTTAGCTTCAGTCTTGGCAACGACTACTTCGAAGTGACGCGGCACAGAAGGGGTACCGACAAAGACGACAAGGGCTCGCTGCTCGGCAACCGTCTGCGGATCGCCTGGAAGCCGCACGGAGCCGAGGATGAAGAGATCGTCGAGTTGGGATCGATCGATGCCACACAGACCTGGCTGCTGGACGTCGCACGCATCGACTTCGAGCTGTTCCGCTGCACGGTACTGTTCGCTCAAGAAGAGACGTTCAATTTCGTGAGCGCTACCGACAAGAAACAAAAAGAGATCCTGTCCAAGGTCAAACGGCTCAACTTCGAGACAGGACTGGCGACGGTGCGCGGCAAGCTGAAAGAGCTGATGGCCGAGGTCCAAGAGATCGACACGAAGCTGGTCGTACTCCACTCGCATCAACGAGCGGGCGCGGCAACGTTCGACGACGAGGTGGAGGACTGGGATCGCACGCAGAAAGCTCGGGTGAAAGACAAGCTCGTTGAGATCAAGAGGCTCGAAGAAGAAATTGTCGAGATGGAATCGAAGGTGGTTGACGTCTCGAAGGCCGAGGAGGTCATCCAGCGCGTCGTCCAAGCGGGTAACAAGCTGAAGGACGAACGTCGCACGCTTCGCGACAAACGAGACATCGTCCAGCGGAAGATCGGCTTCTTCCAGGGCAAGCTGAAAGAGATCAAGAAACTTGGCGATAAATGCCCGGTGTGCGAGCAGGAGGTCAGCAAGGCCACGGTGAGCGCTCACGCGGACGAGATCGAAGCAGAGTTGATCGGTCGAAAGGCTGCTGATGAAATCATGTCTAAGCGGCTGGATGAACTCGACCCCGAGATAGACAGCCTGCGGGAGAAGGAAGATCGACTCAGGACGAAAATCGTCGAGAACCGGCAGTACGCGACCGGGGCGAACGTCAAAAAGGTGGACATCAAGAAGATCAACGATGCGATCGCCAGGTTGAGAGCGGAAGAGAATCCGTTCCGCAAGAAAGCCGAAGAGGCGAAGGCGAAGATGGAGAAGATCAACGAGGCGGTGGTTAAGTTCGAGAAACGCCGTCTGGAAGCGCAAGAGCAGCTCCCGTACTACAATTTCTGGGAGATTGGATTCTCCGACAAGGGCATGAAGTCCTTCGTGTTTGACTCGCTCTGTGCGGTGCTCACGGCTAAGGCCAATCACTACCTCGGCATCATGAGCGATGGCTTCCTGGCGGTCACGTTCGACACGCAGACCAGGCTCAAGAGCGGTGAGCTTCGAGAGAAGTTCGAGTGTATGGTCCTGATCGACGGCAAGAAGGTCCCGTTCGAATCTTATTCGGGCGGGGAAAAGACCAGGATCTCGCTCGCGGTGGACATGGCGCTGGCGTCATTGATGATGGACACCTACGGCGCGAATGAGTTCAATGTTGTGGTCTTTGACGAGCAGGACCAGTTCCTTGACGCCAAGGGTCGAGCCCATTACCTGAAGCTGCTCCGCGAGCGGGCCAAGACGCAGACGGTGTTCGTTGTCTCGCACGATGCCGAGCTGAAGTCGCGTTTCGAGAATGTATGGACCGTAGTGAAGGAGAACGGAGTTTCTCGTTTTGAGTAGGCCGAGGACGAAGGCGTATATCGCATGGATGAACATGAAGCAGAGATGTCTTAATCCGAAATCAACATATTTTAGCGACTATGGTGGGCGCGGCATTCAGGTCTGTGAGCGATGGATAGATTTTAAAAACTTTTTCAGCGACATGGGCGATCCACAGTGTGGGCAAACGCTTGATCGCAAGAACAACGATGGAAACTATGAGCCGTCGAACTGTCGATGGACGACTCGTAAAAATCAGGCGCAAAATCGTCGATCAACGAGGCGCTTGGAGTTCTTGGGGAAGTCCCTTCCGCTTATAGAGTGGTCCAGGATAACGGGGCTTGACTGGAGAACTATCAGCTACAGGCTTGGCAGAGGCTGGACCGTAGAAGATGCGCTGACGAGGCCCAAGATCTCCCTCGGCGAAGCGGGCAAACTCGGAGCTGTCGGGAAATGGAGGCCATAGGTGGCGTCTCCAGTTTTCCTAGCTGATGCGATGCCGAAGCCGAAGCGTCGTAGCAAGAAGAGGGAGCGTGGATTCCTGACCGAGCTGCGGCATTCGTTTGAAGAGAACGGTGCGTTCTTCTTCAAGATCGCTGACATGCCACATTTCGCAGGCTCGCGGCATCGTTTCGATTTGGAAAAGCCTTTCGATGCCTTTCTATGCTACAAGGGAAAACCCATCGCCATCGAAGCCAAGACCCTCACGAGCTACAGCGCATTCGGCTCGCAGATTCGCGGTTCGCAAATCAAAGGCCTCGATGCCTTCGTGAAAGCGGGTGGGCGCGGTTTTATTTTCCTGAATATCCGCACGAAAAAGCCCTACATGAATCGGTTAATCATCTTCGACTGGGAAGAATACGGCGAACGGTTCAAGAGCGGCTGGACGATGAAGAAGAAGGAGCTACTGTGTCAACAGTTCCGCCAAGGAAAAAAGAAACGGTTCCTGCTTCGGCTTTGGCTGACGTCACTTACGACCAGGCGTCGTTAAAGCCAGGCGTTCAGGATTTCGTTTTCAAACTGACTTCGTCGCCCTCGGCGATGGATGAGCAGTTGGCTTACATGATCTGGGGTTCGGTCGTAACGACGACCAGGGCGTATGACTCAGTAACGATCAACATCAGCGCCGAGACGCAGCGAGTGTTCATCGAGATCAGGCTGCGATGGTGGACGCGCTTTAAGAAGTTCGACAGGCTCAAGGAATTCTGGTTGAAGCGTGCACAAGACCGAGCAGCACGGTACATCCCAAACGGTTGGAGGCTTCTAGTTTACTATGGACGAAATGCAAAAGCTCTTGGCTTCGGTGACGGACCCAAACACGAAGCTGATCCTGGCGATCTTCAAGGAGAGACTGGTCACGATGGAGGCGGAGATCAACCGCCTGAAAGCGATGCCGAGGAGTGACTCGCGACTCGATCCGATCGGCGGGCCACCATACAGTGGAGGGCCTAGCATTGGCTGAAGAACACCACATCGACGGCCTGGTCGAGATCCTGCGCACCAAGGAAGTCCGGTCCTATTTCGTGAAGTTTATCGATCGTTTCTTCTCGCTGCCAGAGTCGCATCAGCTCGGCATCTTGTCGTGGATCGTTGAGAACGTCGGCTCGACGAAGTGGGAGCGTCTCCTCGACGACTCCTTCAAACACATGACGCTCGTGAAAATGGTTTTGTTCTATTACAGTGGCAACGAAGATCGCGAAAAAGAACCAAACCCGAGCCATCTGGCGGCACTGATCGAGGGCTACAAGGAGTCCTCAGGCTTCGCTGAGAACGAGATGCAAGCGCTGGGTCTGAAGAAGAAGAAATCCAAATTCATGGAGGAAATCGATGCAGGAACCTAAGCAACAAGGCGCTACCGCTTCACCGATCGCCGTGCACAAACCGCATCCGCTCGATGGCGCTGGTCGCGGTGCCAAGCTGAATGCGATCATTACTTACGTTAAAGATCTGGAGCGGCGGCTGTCTACACAGCAGGTGGAGATCGTCGAGTTGAAGAAGAAGATGGACTTCGAGCACCAGCAGACGCTCCAGGTCTTCGGCTTTCTCGGTGACATCGAAACGAGGCTGGAAGCTTTCCGTGCGCTCCTGACGATCCCGAAGCGGTGGCTGTCCAAGAAGCCCGTATTCGAGAACGAGGAGTACGACTCAATGTGGGACAGGATTAAAGGTATCCGCGTTCGCGGCTCGACTGAGTTCATCCAGAAGGGCGACTTCTGCAAGATCAGCTACAAGGCGGTCGAGAACGGCGTCGTGCTCGCGGACGAGAAGGACTTCCCCTGCCGCGTCGGCGCTGGAGCGCTGTTCATCGAGGACGAAATCGTAGGGAAGTCGGTGGGTTTGAAGGACCACGAGTTCGTCAAAACCTACGGCAAGACGTATGACCCAAACCCCAATCTCGCTGGAAAGACAGTTACTTTTGTGGTCACAGTTGATAAAGTGAAAACAAGAATCGAGGAAATCAATGGAGAAGTTGCGAGGTCAGGTCAATCTGACCATCACGATTCGTGACGACGACACGATGGCCGAGACCTCGACGAAGATCTCGCTGTTTCAACTGAGCGACCCACAGGCAATGGCACGCATCGGCTCGGCGGTGTTGAAGGTGGTTCGCGAGATGGGAGTCACCGATGAGCGAAAAGAAGCTGGATCATGATCAGGACCAAACCGAAGAGATCGTGAAGAGCGTCAACCCGGACACGGGCTTCATGAAGAGCAAAAGCCTCTGTCAGAAATGCCACGGACCGTTGCGCAAATGCGAGCGGCTCGAATGCCCGCAGAAAGGGTAACCATGAAGCTCGGAATGAACGTCGCGGTCACGGCTGACGACGACGGCGCGGACTTTATCGGAACCTGCGTCACTTCGGCCAACATGCGAGGTCTCAGACTCGTCGCCGAACCGAAGGTGGATCTGACCGCCGCGATCAAAGCGCTGAAGGCTAACAAGGCGAAAGCAGCGCTATCGGTCTACAGGATCACTCAGGCATCGTCGATGGCCGACAGTGCCCGCTTCATGTCAGAGGAAAGCTTCGCCGAGATCACACGTCTCTACTCGGAGGCATGCTTCGATCTGCCGGTCGAACAGTCGCTTGGCGTCGTGCTACCCGAGGGTCTCGAACTGATCATGCGCGTTGGCAGGACTCAGTCGCGCTTCGGCGTGCTGCGAGAACAACTGATCGCCAGGCTCAACACGCTGGCTGACGTGATCCGCTCGGCAGGCCATAAGGTGGTGCTCCCCTCGCGCTTCGAGGACATCATCGCGCTGACGTGGCACAACTTCAAATGCGACATCATCGACATCGAGATGATGATGTCCAAGCGTCTCGACTTCGACTCCAGCTTCCAGGACTCACTGGCTCGGCTGAACAAACCGTTCTGGTTCGGTCGCGCCGGAATGATGGGCGGTTACATCATGCCAGCCGAGCAGGCCAAGTTCCTGCGGAAACTGATCGGCATGCAGATCGGTGCGGACTACGCCTTCCTCTGGTCCGAGCCAGGCTCACCGCGCTGGGAGTGGTCCAAGGACGGCAAGTTCTTGGTGGACATCCTCGGGCCGACCATCCAGGCCATGCAGACTCAGAGAGTGCTCACGGGCGATCCTGTCGTCGCAGGCTGGAAGCAGCGGAAGCGCGAGGAACTTTCGACGTCGAAAGTGGTGAAGAAGTGAGGCAGCTACTCGCCATCAAGAAATTTGGTGAGCGCTACCCGGAGGCGCTCCAAACCATCGGCTTTCGCCGCAAAGAGCGTTTCTACCTCCAGAACCTCGACTTCCCCGCCGATCGCGTCACGTTCAAACACGACAGCGAGCAAAGAAAAATCACCATAGAAATCACGCTGAACGAGGACGAATACTTGGCAGTCGGATCGACTTCTGGTATCGCCACGAAGCAGACAATCGAGGGGTAAGCAATCGTGGCGAAGAAGAACGACGAAAAAGTTGTGCACCTGTGCGTAGTTAAAGACTACCTGCCCATCGAATCGCTCCAGTTCTACCCGGATAACCCCAGGAAAATCAGCCCCATCCGCCTCATCCAAATGAAGGCGTCGATCCGCGAAAAGGGCTTCTACGAGCCGATCGTCGTGCGCCGTAAGGGCTCGGTCATCCTGTCGGGTAATCATCGCACCAGGGCCGTCCTGGAGCTTCAGGATGAGGGTCTCCAGTTCCGCTCACCGGATGGCAAGCTCGGCGTGCTGCCGGTCGTGATCGTGGACGTGGACGATGCCACGGCTGAGGCGATCCTGTTCGAGACCAACAACCATTACGCCGAGTGGATCGAGGAGCAGGTCCAGGCCGTGCTCACCGCCGCCACCGAGGCTGGTCGAAACATCCAGAGCTACGGCTTCAACCAAGACGACATCGACCGCTTTGTCGTCAAAGCGACGGAAGAGGCCAAGACGCAGGTGGAAGCGCATGAACGCGCTCTTCCCGCGAAGACGGAAGACAACCTTCCCGAGAAGGTCACCACGAAGGTGAAGCCGGGCGAGATCTGGCAGCTCGGTCGCCACCGCATGATGTGCGGTAGCTCGACGAAGATCGAGGATGTCGAGATGCTCGCGGACGGTCAGCTCATGGAGCTGTGCTTCACGTCACCGCCATATGCCGATCAGCGCGATTACAAATCGAAAGATGGAGATGATCTGTCGCCTGCTGGACTCGCGAAGTTCATCACGCTGGCACGCGAGTATGTGAAGCTATTCGCAATCAACCTCGGTATGAGCCGTAAGAACGGCGAAGTGAATCGTTACTGGGATCATTACATTCGTGAGGCCGAGAGCTGCGGACTCAAACTCTTGAGCTGGAACGTGTGGCACCAGGGCTTCAGCGGCTCGGTAGCCAAGCTGACGGCCATGTTCCCCATCGCGCATGAATGGGTGTTCGTGTTCGGCGAGAAGGTGAAGCGTCTGAATCCCACCGTCGATAATAAGACGGCGGGCAAGCTCAACATCGACACCACGGTGCGTGAGGTGAACGGTGAGATCACGTCTCGCGAGCCGGTGACGATTAGAGAGAAGCGTGAGATGGGCACGGTGATCGACCTGCCGCCATATGTCGCACGCAATGAGGATCTGGATCATCCCGCGATGTTCCCGGTTGCACTGCCTGAAGCCTATATCGAGTCTTGCACTGACGAGGACGAGATCGTATACGAGCCTTTCGGCGGCTCTGGCTCGACGCTCATCGCAGCGGAGAAAACCAACAGACGCTGCTTCATCATGGAGATAGAGCCAAGCTACTGCGGCATCATCATCGAGCGCTGGGAGCGCTTCACCAGCCTGAAGGCCGACAAGATTTATCCACCTGTCGTGCTCAAGAAGAAGAAAGCCAAATGAACAAGGCACTACTCGTCGGGCGAATACATACCGACATCGAGACCTACGAGACGGCACCAGGCAAGACCGTCGCGAACTTTACGCTCGCCACGAAACAGAATAGCAAGATGGACCTGCATCGCATCGTGGCATGGGACGAAGTGGCCAAGATCGTGTCGCTGCTTCGACGCGGCGATCCAGTGTTCATCGAGGGCCGCATTCAGACACGAAGCATTGGTGAGGGCGAACAGCGTCGGCGTGAAGTCGAGATCGTCGCGTGGACGGTCTACCCGCTGAAGGGCCGCGCCGAGACGGAACAGATGCACGCAGTCAACGAGGGGTAAATGCGAACAACCGTCAAACTGAGAGTCAGAGAGCCGGACGAAGCAGAAGAGTTCATGGAGCGCTTGCGTGAGTTCTTGGATGCGCAAGACGTGAACGTGTCGATCAGTATCAACAACTCGCGCTGGCAGCATTTCGGTCGCCAGACCCAAAAGTTCCAAGCTGAACAGGTGTTGCCGCACTAATGCCCAAGATGTCGCAGACGAAAGACCGATTCAATTTGGCGGTCGAGGTGGAAGAGTTTTTCAAGCTGCGTTGCTGCGAATGTGAAGATAGATGTCGAGAGTCAAAGGCTGACAGTTGCAAGGTGCGTTACACGTCAGAGCTGGCGGCAGGGATGGAAGAAGTTGGATTCATCAAGGGCCAACGTCGCTGTTACCGCTGCGAGAGAGTGATCAAGGGTCAGTTCTTCATTCCAGATGGTGATCTGAATTTCTGTAGCATCGCATGTCACACCACCTGGCTGAATTCGAAGCAAAGCGCCAAGGATCGTCGTGAAAAAAGAAAATCCAGTAATGCTACGTCCGTGTGCGGCGAGCTATTGGCTAGTGGTCACGGCAGCGAGACAGAAGATCGAACGCTTGTTAGAAGAAGGCGAAAGCCTGGACGAAGCGATGCGTAGAGTCAGCCTCACGGAGCTGTCCGAGTTTGAACAAACGGCAGCACGCGAGCATCTGCTGCGGAGCGTCAGACGGTCGAGCTAGACCTTAAGCGGCAACAATCGGATGGAAGAAAATCGGTGAAGCTGCGTCTCTATTTCACAATCACCGCCAGCGGTGTCCACGTTCAGCGGGCCAAATCACCTGCCGCAACATTTTTTCACGGCGACGACGTTACCTCGCCTGACTCCAACCATATCGAAGCGCTTGGTTTGTTGACTCCGTTTGACTGCCTGAATCGCGGCTACGTTCGCCGCTGGATCAACATGGGCGATCAGCATGTAAATTGGAAAACAGAAATATCGATCGAGCTGGACCGCCTCAACGAGGCACAAAAGCACGACATCGTCGAGTTCCTGCGGCTTCGAAGCAAGGGCTTTGAAACGAAATTCCTAGAAGATTTAGACGGAGTGAAGTGATGAGCATGAACACCCTGGTGCAGAAGATCCACGCGACTGCGAAAGATAAAGGCTGGTGGGATGAGAAACGTCCAGTCGCCGAGATCATTGCACTGTGCCATTCGGAGCTGAGTGAAGCACTCGAAGCGGAGCGTGAACGCTTACCGCCTGCGTGTCTGTTCGACAAAGAGACCAAAACGTTCCTTCCCGACCCGGAAGTCGAGCGCATCAAGAAGAACGGCATGAAGCCTGAAGAGATCGCCCGCTACAAGCCCGAGGGAGTCGCGGTCGAGATGGCTGACTGCGTGATCAGGATCATGGACTACTTCGGCTACATGGGCTGGGACCTCGACGCCGTTGTCAAAATGAAGGTGGCGTATAACCAAACAAGGCCCCATCGTCACGGCAACAAGGCATTCTGATGAAGTGCAAGGCGAACAAGAACAACGGTATCAGCTGCCAACGGATCGCTCGCGAGGGCGACTTCTGCACGCGGCACAACCTCAGCCACGGCAAGATGAAGGGCAAGCTGGTCTGGATCACAGGAGAGCAGCGCGTGTTGCTCAAGGATATTTTGATGTCATTTGGCTACCACGCCTACAGCGTGCGAGCGCTTGCAAAGAAGGTTTTATGAAGCCAGAAGATTTTTAGCGAAGCAGTGATCAGGAATTTCAAGTCGCGAGGGACGAACCCAGTCAACGAGCACGATATGCGCACGCTTGTCTCGGCGGTATTCGAGACCTATGATCCGCTCTTCAGGAAGATGGCCCCGCAAGGAAAGGTTAGGGACGCAAGTGCAAATCAAATGCCACTAAGCCGCAGTTATAAAATAAGAATGTGGTCGATCGCAGCGGTGGATGCTCGAATCCACGGCCAGGCGGTGATTGCAGAAGTATTCGAGAAAATCGTGGCACGCCAACGCGATGATCGTGATCGTCGTGATTGTGGAGAAGATCACTAAATGAACATGCACGGAGGCCACGTCTGCGACGATCCAGAGTTGTGCGAGAAGATGCATGACTTCAGTGTGGCCGTGCATGCGGCACTCGAAGATCTGGCCAAAAAGCACGAAGTGGACGTCGAGACCATAATACTCTGTGCGCTCGATGAATCGGTGAACGCTCTCGCCAAAGCGGTCGCGACCACCCAACCCGAGGCTCGGGTCAACAAGGTATTTTGGTATATCCAGAGCGCGATCAGCATGCTCCAGGCGGACGGCGTAGCCACGGTTGAGTACCGGGACATCGCGATCGAAACGTTCGACGCAGGAGACGTCCATTGAATCCAGAGCATGATGCTGATGACGTGCCCTGGGAAGCCTACAGCATCACCTCTGTCTATCTCAGATATGAAGGCGATGAGGAGCCAAAGCCCGTGATCAACGTGACATGCCAAGGCTGCCACACCACCTACTTCATGCAGCTCGGTCGATGCCCCAAGTGTCGAAAACGCTGCCATGAGCACAGGCCAAAGGGCAAGAAACAGAAGCCGCAGCAGGCGGGAAAACCACCGCAGCCAGTCTCGGCATTCCTGACCGAAGTAGTTGGGGTCAAGAAGAAAAAGCTTTATAGAGAGGGTTCTTGAAATGCCGAAGATTAGCGAGGTCACTGTTATTGAACACGCTCGTCCTGGTTTTGATCTGATGATTGCCACGGACGACTCGAACGTGACCGAGATCGCTTGGTTCCCGCATAAAGACTGTGAGCCAGTGGTGACAAAGGAGACTCCATGACTTTCGACGTCGAAAGTCATTCCACCAGCCCAACGGGCGGGAGCAAGCCATGACCGTGTCGAAAGAATGCCATGGGTTTATGTCTATCTCGGCACATCCAGAAACGCTTACGGAAGGTGAACACGCCTACTGGCCGACCGGACAGAGCGTAGGCATAGTCTCATTCGCGCTCAAGAAGGAGGGTGTCACGCTCTCTCAGAGAAAGATCGCAATCAAGGACCTTTCTCCGGGGCAACCCATCCTAAGGATCGTGATCGGAACAGAGGGTGCCGCCAGCGACGACGGCGAGACTAAACTCTCGTGGAGGGTTACTGATGGCGAGATCTACACCGTCGAGCTTGAAGCCAGCGGCAGGGCCAACTTCAAGATTGGAGCCATTGGTCAGTTCGAGGGCAACGGCAGCGCTTCATTGTCGATTACGTCTGTGGTGGGTAGGGTCGAAAGCGTCACGGAGTCAGGGAAAACGATATGGCAGGAAGAAGTGAAGAAGATACTTTCGTATGCGAAAGAGTAAAAATGCCGATAATAATCTTGCGCAGTTACAGCGGTGGCTTCTAGAATAAAAGACCACAGCTCAAAGAAAGCAATGTAATGGCAGATAAGCCTCGGTTTCAAAGGAGCGGGAAGAAGCCCACGCGAGTTACAGCGGACGTGCCAAAAGCTCCTCCGGGCTTCGTCACACCCGACTCGACGGGCGATACCAAGACGGGGAAGCCTCGTTCCAGGGCCGCACTGGAGAACGTGAATGCAGAGCGCCAGGCCACGGAGTTAAGGAAGCTTCAGCACGAGAAGCAACGGCTCGACGATCAGCTTCTTATGACTGAGTGGGCGCTGACAGGTGGCCGCATCCAGGTGTTCACCTGGCTGCAAGAGGTGAAGGGCTTCAGCCTGGCCCACGCCCGGTTCATCGTTACACGCAGGCCGATCCCTCAGTGGTCGAGGATTCTCGAATACGTCCAGAACAACTACTCGAACAATCTAGTGAAGCGTCACATGGAGTCGGCGGCACAGGCCAACGACCAGCACATGATGGCGGCACGCCTCGGCATGGCAAAGGCGATGGAGTTTCTCTCGAAGCTGACGATCGAGGAGGCCATCGACAAGAACGGCAATCCCTACTTCAAGAAGTTTCGAACCACTGACCTCAAGAACTGCATGGAATCGATCATGATCGCGCAGAAGATCACCAGGGTCGCCCTCGGCCTTCCGACCGACGAGGGCTCGGTCCACATCTGGCAGAAGATCCAACAGAGCTTCGGCACCAACCCGATGCCGGAAGACACACCAACTGAGACGGTGGTGGAGGGCGAACCGATCAAGGATCAGGTGATGCGGCTCCAGAAGTCGTATACCTACGACGAGATCAAAGAGATGGTTTCGGCCTTTAAGAATGCGGGACTGACGGGCGATGCGACGGTGATCGACACGGAGACGACAAAGTGAGGAAAGACGATGTCTGTTAGTCGCAATGGGCGCAGCTACTGGCTGAACGACGATCAGGTGGCCTACGTGCTCGGTCTGGTTCGTGACGACATCCACGAGAACGATTCATGTGACGAGGACGAAGAGAAGATGCGCCAGCAGCTCCGCGTGAAGCTCGAAGTGAGGGTGGGACCATCTGATGTCCAAAATCCCTGAAAGCCTGAGACAAGAGATCGAAGCGCACAACGCGGCATGCGAGAAGAGCATGGCCAGGGTGAAGCCAGGCCCGTGGTCAAAGGAGCCGCACCGCGTTGAGTTCAAACATGAGGGCTTCGATTGCCTGCTCGCTCGCGTCCCGCATCATCTGGCGTGGTGTGGCTACGTCGCAGTACCGAAGGGTCACCCAGCCTTCGGTAAGAGCTACGACGACGTGACGGTCGATGTCCACGGCGGTCTCACCTACGCCAACGAGTGCAGCCATGTCGTTTGCCATATGTCGGACGACGGCGTGTGGTGGCTCGGCTTCGACACGGCTCACTGCCATGACGTGAGCCCGATCAACGGCGGCCCGCTTTACGGCCAACAGGAATATCGTGACGTCGCCTACATGACGGCAGAAACCAAACGCTTAGCCGAGCAATTAAAGGGAATGCAGTGAGCTACCTCGATGTGCTGAAAATTGAGATCGTCAAGGAGCTGTGGCAAAACCTCATGCTGGCCGCCTTCATCGGCGCGGTCGCTGCCACCCTCATCACTAGGCGCTTCCTTCGCTTCGAACTGCGGCTCCTCAAGCAAGAGACCGAGCTGCACAAGCAAGCGGTCGGCATCATGCTGTCGCTATCGAAACACGGTGAACGCTTAGGGATTCTCCCGCCTGGCGAATGGACCGAAACGGTGGAAGGCCTCTGGAAGCTCGACCATAAGGACATCCAGGAGCTGAGAGGCAGGCTCGAAGCGCTGACGCCCGAGAGAGTGCGCAAGATGCAAGAGAAGATCGCCAAATTAGGATCCGTGAACATGCAAAAGCCAGACGGCCCGCTGCTATGAGCAAATCCGTGAAGCCTGTCCAGCACCGTCGCGACGACCATTATTGGGCGCGGTTTATGCTAGTGCTGACGACCTCGAATCAGATATGGGTGCGCTTCGGCAAACACCTGTTCAAGTTCAGGCTCTCGGGTGGCGATGAATCAACTCCTAAAACTTGACCGAGAGATAAAAGACGTCACCGCGCGGCTGGAATACGTGCTGTCGGACGGACCGCCCGCCCCCAACTACGTGTTCAAGCTACGCGAACTTCTCGACAAGCTATTGACGGAGCGCAGGCACTACGGCGAGGAGCTGCCCGATCAGGACGTATTCATGCCGCACGTTCACCATATGCTCGACAAGTCGCGCAAAGAAGAACTGCTACGCAAGCGCGAGCTGATGAGCCACGGCTACACGTCCGAAGAGCTGGAAGAGATGGAAGCCTGGTCTGCCGTGCACGGGCCACCCGAAGCAATACTTCTTCGCGGCGAGGACCGCCTCTTCAAGTTTCCCAACTCAGAGATTCGTTGGTCGCCCTATCTTCGCGGGGAGCTACGTGACAGCGAGCGATCGGATATTACGCTGCGTATGGCAGGCGGACCGGCCAAAATCTTTACGTCAAGGGCGCTGGACTATAAAGACGGCAGGGCAGTCTACGGCATCGACCGTGGATCCGAGACGTGGTGGAGCGAGATCGCAGGCATGACGCGCGGACGCCGTGGACTATACGATGCGATCCAGCACGATGCGCACGAAATCCTCGAAGCCACGGGCCACGGCGTGTCGAAGATTCTGCTTGCACCGGAGCATGCTGGGCAGCTCGCTATTGACCTAAGAACGTTGGAAAACCAGCGCTACACCTCAGGCGAAGAGGTTTACCTGGACAGCAGCGGGGGCATAACGGGTAAGATCGAGGCTAAAGACACCCGAACACCGTTCCAGAAAGCGCTGGACGACATCAAGTGAAGAGCGATGCTGCGTCTCGAAGCCATACCTCACCTCGACTTCTTCAACGTGTTTGAAGGTGACCGCTCCATCGGGACGGTCAGTGCGAAGGAGCTTCACGACGTATTCGACGACATCACTATGATCGTCCACCTTGACGGCGACCACGCACACCGAATGCAGCTTCATCTGAGTGCCAAACGTAACAACAGATCGCTTTTCGAAGAGGCGATCGAGGAGATCCGATGACTCTGCGCCAAGCCGTGTGCGAGACGTGCAAGAAGGAATTCAGAACCAATCAGAAGGGCCGGCACAACTGCTACACGTGCTCGCCGATTCGTAAAGACGCCAAGCCGAAGCCGGTGGGTGAGTCGTGATTAAGCGCTGCATGATCGACCTTGAATGCTTCGGGCAAGAGCACGATGCCGCTATCTGCCAAATCGGTGCGGTCTGGTTTGACCTCGAAGGCAATGCGAACAACGGCATCCAACTGAACGTCGATGCAAGAGACGCGGTCCGCCACGGCGCGACGGTCACGGTCGATACGATCTATTGGTGGTTGCAGCAGGAAGAGGCCGCACGCAAGTCAGTCTGCGAGCCGGGCATGACGGAGCTGGAGGCGTTGACCCGCTTGAATGAGTATTGGCAAGACGCCGACGAAGTCTGGAGCCATGCCACCTACGACTTCGTGATCGTTCACAATGCGATGAAACGCCGTGGCCTAAGGAATACCGTCAGCTTTCGGAAGGCTATGGACATTCGCACGCTGGTTGCGCTTGCGCCGCCGATGCCTCTTAAGGAGCGAATCGGCACTCATCACACTGCACTCGACGATGCGATCTACCAGGCGCGATATGTCGGCCCCATGATCAAGAGAATCAAGGACCAGTGAGATGAACCGCCACTATGGCTGCCAGCACAATCGCGTTACCGACGACTACCAATGCTACGATTGTGGCGCCGGCCTGAATCCTGAAGAGCTGCCAGCCCACCTGCAAGGACTCTCGACTGCATTCGTGATCGAGTACCCCATTCCGCACGGGCTCGCCAACCCCGACGCCACGGTGATCAAATGCAAAGGATCATGATCGTCTGCGGCGTCCCAGGATCAGGAAAGACCTGGGTCTGCGAACAGCTCACGCAGAAGTTCAAATACATCCCACACGATCACTATATCGGTCGGATCGGTGAGCCAGGGCGATTCGGATCAGCCGATCGCCCACCATCGGAAAAACCGTTCCTCGATGCACTGGAGAAGGCGGCGATGGAAGGCGACCAGCCCGTCCTGACCGAATGCCCGTTTGCCGAACGGGAGTTGGTCACGCAGCTTCTGAGGCGCGGACTCTCGGTCGATAGCGTGTTCATCGTCGAGCCAGTCGAGATTGTCAGGGAGCGCTACCACAAGCGTTCAGGCAAGGACATCTCGAAGAGCACGGAGACGCGCTGTAAGACGATCGTCAACCGCGCCGTCGAGTGGAACAAACGCTACGGACGCTGCGAGAGCGTTCTCAAATATTTGCAAGACCTGCAGCTGGAGCCAGCGCCATGAGGCCACTCGTTATGCTCGCCATGATAGTATTTATAGCTTGGATGATTACGAGGACGTGCCGATGAAAACGCTTAGAGCCACCATCGAATTCCCAGTCACCGACGATTGTGACATGAGCATGGCGCTGCTTCGCCTTTCGGTCCAACTCAGAGAGATGTCACGCGAGGCGTGGCCCGACGCATTTGTCTGGCCCAATGCATGGCCAGAGGCGTCAGATGCGGGGTGGCGACTTGATGCAAAATTCGAAGGCTGAGTTCACGCGAGAAGAAATACTTCGAAGGATCGAAACATTCTTCGGCTCGACTCCCGAAGGCATCGCTAAGGCGAAGCTTTGGTATGAGTCGGCAAATCCGATGCTCGGCGGCATTACACCCAGCGAGATGGTTGATTTGGGACGCAGCGGCTATCTGATGCGTTGGATCGACAGCCAGCTCGGCAGCTAGTCGCAGTCATCCATCTTCTCGTCGCAGCAGTAGGGATTGCCAGGCCCGCATGGCGGCGTCGCCATGGAATCCTGAGGCGTCGCGTGGCGAAGAGCCAGTTCAGTCTCGACGAGGACGAGGCGCTTTTCGAGAGCGTTCAGCTTGTTCAGCAGAGCCACTGGCTCTGCTAGCTCGGTCTTGTTCAAAGAACAGCCAGTCAAAACAAAGAGAAGCGGGAGGATTCGTGGAAACATATTCGTGAAACCTCATAGAATTGAAGTGGGAGTTCGGATATTGTTAGAGCATACTAACGCCTTAAACAACTCGGCAGTCACACTTTCGACGTCGAAAGTGCTCAAGAGGTCCAGATGATTACTCTTCTCCTCGGCTTGCGATTATCGCTGAAGCCATTTTGGCCATGGCGTCCGATCGATGATCACTGGCTGTCGCTGGCCTTCCTGCATCTGCTTGTCAAGGTGAGTGCCCGTAAAACTCCGCTCCCTTCGCCAGTCTTGCCACTGTTAAAGCGCGGCATCATTAAGGACGAGACCAAGAGAAGGAGTCTGCAGCCGGGAACTCTTTCGGATGAGCGCATTCGGACCCCCAGCACTGTACTCCCCAAGGCAAGTGCGCCGTATGATCAGCAGCCCAAGGAAACTCCAGCTCCACCACCCGTGATCACGCAGGATCAGACGAAGCAGCACTCGCTGCAGCCTCGCGGTGACGATCAAGGCCTAGCCGACACTGATCCGTTGCGTGGTCGTAGCTTCCAGCACAAGTTTTATGGCAGCGCTCTGATCGTCGGCACACGCACGCTGATGAGCGGCTTGTCGGTGGGGATGCACTCGCTCGAAATCACGTCAGGCGGTCAGGTCTTCATCGACAACAACCCGTTCGCGGTCAACCCCGGCGATCTTGTCAAGATCAAGGCAGAACTGTCCAAAATCGTGCGGTGAACCGTGACGCTGACTCCATTCGAGGTAAACAATCTTCTCGAAGAGCTGCTTCGGCTCCAGGATTCGCCATACGCCTACAACAATCTGATCGCCCGGATACTGAACGATCTGCTCGCCATAACCCAGGCCCAAGCCATCGTCTATGATGGTGGCGTTCCCTACACGCTCGACCCCTCGCGAAACAAATACCTGTCGCTGGCCAGGCCGCTCTTTCTCGCAGGCGCTCATGGCTTTGGCGTGACTGATCGCTACCTTCAGTTGCCTGGCGATGTCGCGACCATGGGGCAGCAGGGCGTGCTCCTGCCAAGGCCAGCGACCATTACTGCGGTCGCGGCTAAGTCCCGGACTTCGGGAGGATGGCTGTTCGAAGTGAGGCGCAATGGTGCTAACATCACGGTAGCATCTCAAGCAGTTTCGGCAGGAATCGGTTCAAGCCCCAACTTGAACATCGACTTAGACGCTGGCGATTGGCTTCAGTTCTTCGCGAACGGGACCAATATCGGCTTTCCAGTCGTATCAGTGGAGCTGGCGTGGAGAATGCCGTAACAGCGAAATCAAGGAGGACTAGATGAGTTTCCTGAGAGTGTCCGAATTAAACAGCTTAGATGTATCGCTGTTCGACCTTGGCGTGATCGTGGCAGCCAACGCTTCCAACGTCGTGCTCTCAGATCAGTTCGGCGTGCAGGATCTTTTAAGGTCTGC
>JAYVBB010000525.1:0-3661 GCA_043750715.1 Pseudomonadota bacterium
TATTTACCAGTTTTTACTTAAACTTAGCCTCTGCCTGGCTGCATCCCTATAGACCTCACTATCGCTCTCTTTCGCTGTGCATTGTCCCTGATTTGTCCCCCGGCGAAACGCGTCCGTCTGGCATCTAAACGTTGTAAATCCAGCGAATCGCCGCCTTGGCTGCGAATAGGGCAAGCCTGGTCAATCCGGCTTCCCTCGTGGGGACTACGTTCGCCCGTATCGGTCCTCTAACGACCACCACGGAGTAACGGCACCATGACAAGTCTTTTTCCCCAATCGCCACGGACAAGGACGATCGCGTCCGCGCCTGGCGCTTTCGCATTGTTGGCACTTCTGAGCTCCGGCTGCGGCGGACATCAAGGTGGTCAGGACGGCCCGCGCGACGACGGACCCGACACCGGCGACGCCAGCGCGTTGCCTCTGGTGCGAAACGTCTCCATGAGCGAACTGGCCGAGCAAATCGCGCCGGGCTTTTCCGGCACGGGCGGTCCGGCGGAAAGCGTGAAGCTCTTGGCGAACTTTAAGGCGCGCTTCCAAGAGACGGAACGCTGGCGCAACCCGCGGGCCCGGTATCTCGACATCGACTTCAAGGCGCCAGCCGGCGAGAGCCTCGCCGTCGGCAGCACGTGTGAGCCGTTAAAAAATCCTTGGAGCGTGGATTTGGCCCAAGATGTGCCCTTTGAGACCATTGCAAACGGGACGGAGGGTGCCGAGACCATTTGGACACAAAGCAGCGGCACGTCCCTGCTGATCACGACGCGGGAGGAACGGCCGAGTGACGTACCCGGATCCGGTCCGGACACGACCACGTGTGCGACACTTTACGACGGCAGTAGCGACACCTTCGAGCGCCGGTGCGTGACTTACCGCGGCTTTGCGTCGGAGGTGGAGGTTATCGCTGCCCAAGTGAGCATGAAAGAAGGCGCTCAGTCGTCGACGGTCCAGAGTGTTTGGGTCAACGACCAGGTTTCCGGCAGTTGGCGACGGATGTCGGCGGCGTATCGTCAGACCGGCTCTGCGACGCAGAACTTTGCCGCCTCCAACACGGTCGGGAAAGCCGTCGTAGAAAACGCGGTGTTTCGCGGGGCAGCCTATTACGGCTTCGCGGCCGCCAAGTTGGACCTGAACTGGACGCAAGTTCCGCGCGACGCCGGGGCGCTGGGTGAAGGTGACGTCTTCGACTGCAAGGTCACCGCGGTCGAGGATCTGGTCGAGTGACGTCGGCGTACGGGCGAGACGCCCGTACGCCTGCTCCAACGCCTACTCGGTCACACGTCGATCCAAATGATAGAGCGGTACAGTCACCTGTCGCCGGCTCACCTCGTCCAGCGCCAATGCCGAGAACTCCACCATCTCGTCCAGCGGCAACTGCGCCCCGTAGTCGAGATTTGCAACGCCATCGACGTGTGGCCTCACGGCGACTGCCATGGAACAGCCGCCGCGCCGTCGAGCAGATACGGATGCAAGCTTGGCGCTATCTCCTCGACGTCGGGGCTGGCACGGGGAGCCCGGGGCGCGAATGCGCCCCGGGCTCCTAGTTCAGTCGACCCGCCTCACGAAGTGATAGACCTTACCCCAGAGCGGGACGCTTCCGTCGTGGGAACGATCTGGCTCGGGACCCAGGGGGTCGCTAGTGTTCGTCGGGCAGGCGTTGAACGCATTCTCTTTGCGACCTTCGAGGACGAAGAGCACGGGTTTTCCCGGCCGACGGCGATCATCGAACGATCGCTATTTCTATCGTTTTCGGTTTACAAACGAGACCAGTTCCCACACCTTGATTGGCGTTGCTTGTCATAATATCTATTTAATATCTATATGTTAAGAAATTTTCGGTCCGCCCCATAACTTGGCATGCATCTTGCGATCGGTCTTTCATCTATTTTGCTCAGAGGAGAGTCACATGATCGGTCGCATCTCGAAAATTCTATTCACCATCGCTGGCGTCGTTGTGGTTTTTGGTACTCGTGTTATGAGTCTCCCGAGTCAGAACTCCATCCCCATGACGGAAGATTCGTCTATTTTGGATCATGGCAACTGCGGCAGCGAGTCCTGCACGCATGCATAATGTCCGGACTTCCAGGCTTTGATCTTGAAAGCAAACATCAAAAGTGTCGCGACGATCCTCGTAGTCGTCGCGGCTTCTTTGTTTCTGTTAGTGATGTTAACGTTGAAGGAACCAGGTAAGACGGAACGACCGATGCAGGTGCTCTACTACACGAATACGTTGCTTCGGGATCAGCGACTCAATCTGGATCCGACGAATCTCGATACCGTTCAGCAATATTACCTAGCGGAAAATCTGGCGGTCGGCCTGGTGCGGGACGACAACCGAGCGGCTAGCGGGTACGTCCCTGCTCTGGCGCAGTCCTGGAGCCACCCGGACGACTCCACCTGGCTGTTCGAACTGGCACCTAATCTGAAATGGAGCGACGGTTCGCCCATTGATCCACAGTATTTGGCCGCGGAAGTGTGTCGGTTCGCCCAGGCAAAGTCCCGCCATCTCCGGATGCTGCGCCTCCTAACCGACTGCAAGCTCCGTCCAGGAACCACGACTCTTGAAATGCGCTTTAGCGTTCCAGTCGACCACTGGCTTCTCCACGAGCTGAGCCTGGCCGATGCCGTATTGGTTCATCCGCTTAATCGTCAAGGTGACTGGACCGTGACTAGCGGACCCTACCGCGTCGATAGCTTCGACGCGCCAGGACTGACGATCAACCTCATTAAAAACGAATACTTCGTGACGCCTGCCGCTAAGTCGCCCGAGCGCGTGCGCCTGTTCTGGGTCAAAGACGTAGGTGAACTGGAGAATGCCTTCAAGTCCCTCGAGGTCGACCTTTTCCCAACGCTGCCGAACGTCTTCAGCCGCCGGCAGGTCATTATGTCCAAAAACGCTAAAGAACTTTATTGGGGCTTTCCCAACACACTGCACGTCTTTCGGTTTAACTGGGCCAACCCCGCGGCCAAAGACGACGCGGTCCGCGCCGCGTTTGCGGCCTACGTCCGGGAAGCGCTCAAGGATTGGCGCGTCGAAAGCCTACTCGCCGCCGATTCCCAGCTGATTCCCAACGGTCATCAGGGTCGCCTAGCCGATGCGGAAACTCCTCCGCCTGGAAGCCTCCAGCCGCTTGCAGGTAAGACGCTGGTTCTCCGTCTAAATCCCCAGCTGAAGGACATTCCTGACTTTGGCCGGCGACTGGAAGCCCGCGCCGCCGAAGTGGGCCTGAAGCTCGATCTCCGCTACGAAAATGTCTCCGACATTGCCAACGATCCGGCGACTTTTGCAACGCTTTACGTCTTCAAAGGCAACCAGAAGGATGCGCTCGGCAATTGGTCGTTTCTCTTTTCTCAAACCGGTCCTCTCGCCTCCTTCGAAGCCGAGTTCGAGCCGCTTCTCGGCAAGATTGCCGCTTCGCGAGACGAAGATGACCGGACGGCATTGTTAAAGGAGCTGCATCGTCAGGTCTTGATGAGGGCGCTGGCCGTACCGGCATTTTTCGAAAACACGGCGATCTTCTCGTCGGGAAAGTACGAGCTGAATGGTCTCAACTCAACCCCGGTGGCCGCTGGCAGATGGGCGGGCGCGGGCTGAAACAGCACAGCCAGCGGCACGGCGGCGCCGGCCGGCACCAGGTCCAGCGCGCCAAAACCTGTTTGGCTGGCA
>JAYVBB010000526.1:0-3758 GCA_043750715.1 Pseudomonadota bacterium
ATCGGACTGCATTGGACGGGCTACGCGATCTGCAAATGGCCTTTCTTCGTTCAGGGCGGCAAACTCGACGACACCAACGCGAAAAGCGGTCACGGCAACCAGACCGCCGAAGGCAAAATCGCCAACGACGCGGCCGACAAAGTGCCTTATGCGCAAGGTAACGCCGCCATCGACATAACCAAGATCCGCGAGTTCCTGTTGGCGATGCCGTCCGGCACGGATGCCGGCCAGCTTCCCGAAGATATTCGCGCCGCGTTCAACTAGTTCCAGGGCGAGAGGGACGATGCGAGGGATTGCCAAAGCTCTGATCTTGGTCGGGATCTGCCTGGCGGGAACGGCGCACGCTCGCTCGCTGGACGAAATTCTCAAATCGAGGACGCTGCGGATAGCCACGCGCAACCGGGTCGGCGTCTCGGTCAAGCGCGACGACGGCAAGCATGGCGGCTTCCACTACTGCCTGGCCGAAGAGTTCGCGCGGACCCTCGACCTGAAGATCGAGGTGCGTTGGCAGCCGTTCGCCTTCCAGCACTACTTCCAGCACGACGGCAAATTTCCTCCGGAGATTCTGACGAATCCCGAATTGACTTACCGGCCTGACGTCTTCAAGGATTCCGACATCGCCGTTGACGGGTTCTCCGCCCTGCCGTGGCGGCGGAAAATTGCCGATTTCGCACCGATGGTGCTCGCCAAACAGGTAGTGATCTTCAACAAGTCGAAAATGGCCAAGGCAAGCAGACCCGAGGATCTCGAAGGCAAGACGGTGATGGTGAAGCCCTCGACCGTTCAACACGAGCTCGTGAAGCAGCTAAAGAAGTCTATCAACATCCAGGTGAAGCTCATCGAGCAAGGAAAATCCGACGTCGACGGCGACGACCTGAAGCCGTTGAAAGACGGCCAAGCCGACTTCATGGTCTACCCGGCTCTCTATTCGATGACCGACGTCAAAGCCGACGCCAACCTCGGCTTCGGCTTCCCTCTGGGGGAGGCCGAGAGCTCCGATTGGATGGTCGAAAAAGGCAACCACTCGCTGCTCAACGAGCTCGCGGCCTTCATTTCGAAGGCGGAGAAGTCGGGCGTCTACGACCGCTGCTTCGTCCAGGAGTATGGCGTGAAGTACAACCAGTACTTACGCAGCGTCGACGTGGTCCACGGGGATTGAAGCAGAGGCCGGCAGGTGGTCGAGGCGGACGATCAGGAGAGTGACGTCGTCGATCGGCTCGGCGGCCTGCAGAAGCTCGCTCTTCACGCGGTCTTTCAAGGCTTCCGCCGACTCACCGGGATTTTTGAGGAGGAATTCGGCCAGCCGCCGCTGATTGAACTTTCTTCCGGACTGGCTGGCGACGTCGATCAGGCCGTCGGAATAGAGAAAGATCGATTGGCCGGGTTTCAGGAAAGTGGTGCCGGAAAGGGTGCGCCTCGCTTGCGCCTTGAAGCCGAGGAGCGTCCCGCCCGCCGCCTGTTTCAGGAGCGACATCTTCTGCGTGCCGTGATCCAGGATGAACTGCGGCGGATGGCCGGAGCTGACGTAGCGGAGCTCGCCGGTTTCGAGGTTCAGCGCGAGAGACAGCAGCGTCATGAACGCCATGCTGCGGTCTTTGTTGAAGAGGAGAGTGTTCAGGCATTGGTGCACGGCTTCGAGCGGCACGGTCTTGAGTGACGACGCGGCATCCTGGCGGTCCTGATACAGCGCGTCGGTGACGCCCTTGCAGAACGACGCGACGAGCGCCGAGCCTGTGCCGTGACCGGTGACGTCTCCGAGGTGCACGTGCAACCACCCGTCGCCCGTGACGCCGTAGCTGAACCAGTCGCCACCCATGTGGGATGCCGGCTGGTAGTGGGCAACGAGTCTCAAGCCATGCATCGCGTGGGATCCGGACGGCAAGAAGAGTTTCTGGAAGAGGCTGGCGGTCTTCAACTCCTGCTCGAGGCTGGCTTTCTTTTCGCCTTCACTGATGCGTTCGGCGATGGTCGTCTTGAGTTTCAGGGTCATTGCGTTGAAATTCTGGCCGAGCATGTTGAATTCGCTGAACGAGTCGAGGTGGATCGGGCGGTCGAGGTTGCCCGCGGAGACGTACTCCGTCGCTTCGACGAGGTCGCCGATCGGCTTGGTGATCTTGCGCGAGGCGTAGTAGGTGAGGGCGACGGCGACGAGCAGCCCGAGCAGCAGGATCGAGACGAGGATGTTCCGCACGTAGCGGACGTCCCGCATGACATAAGCTTCGGGGACGAGGGCGAGCACCTTCCATTTCGTCAGCGGCTCCTCGAACCAGAACGCCGATGCCTTCGGAAAGTCGAGCTTCTCCGACGCGTAGGGCGCCGAGCCGGACGGACCGACGAAGCGGCCGAGCTCGCTTTTGATCCCGTCTGCGAAGATCCGGCGGTTCGGGTCGGCGAGCTTGGAGGCTTCCGGTCCCATCTGCGTGATCGGATCCATGCGCGGATTGAGCAGGAACGAGTTCGTCTGGTAGGTCTCGGACGCCGCGGCACCAGCCAGGTTCAGCGCGGCGAGCGTCGTCTGAAAGTGCCGGGCGACCACCGCCGAGACGAGGAAGCCGACGACGCCCTTGTGCGGCATCTGGGTCGCGTCGGAGCCGGGCCGAGCCATGACGCGTGCCACGAAAAAGACGAATTTCTGCGAGATGATCGCATTGTAGGTGTCGGTCAGACGCACCGAGCCGGGGTCGAGGATCGTCAGCGGCGCGTCGGGGTCCTGAATCGTGCGGAGTGCTTCTTCGCCGATTTCGAGCTTTGATTTTTCCATGTACGGGTTCTGCCCGATGGACAGCGCCTGGCCGTCGGTCGGCACGAAGCGGATGAGCGCGATCTCGTCGTGGGCCGCGAGGAAGTTCTTGAACTCGTTGTTGAGCTGGTCTTCCCACGCGGTCTTGGCGAACAGCGGCGCGCCTAGAAACTCGTGAATCGCTTGGAACGAGGCGACGCTGCGCATGTCGTTCGAGATGCGGCGGACCTCCGTTTCGATCCGGCCGGAGGTCTGGGTGATCAGCGACGTGATCGAGTGCTCGACGATGCCCGAGACGGTCGACACCATGCTCTGAAGGGTCACGAATGCCACCAGTCCGAGCACGACGACGTTGATCCCGACGAAGAACAAAAGCTGCGTCGCGAAGAAGGAGCGGTTTTTGAATGGGACCGTGGACATGGTCCCCCGTTCATCGGTCCGGGGTGCACTATGATTAATGTATGGGGGTCAGGGGCACATCCGGAGTCTAGTAAGTAACCAATTAATATGAATGAATAAATTGTCAGTATTAAGATTTGGTAAAAGCGGGTACTACTACGCGGTCGAAGCACCTCTGGAGGCACTCTGATGCTGAAGCTTTTGCTGCCGCGTGACGGCGGGTTTTTCAACCTCTTCCGTGACATCTCCGACCTGTTGGTCGCCGCCGCCAATGAGTTCCTCTTGCTCCTCAAGGCCGAAGGCGCCGCGCGGGAGCTCCACACCCAGCGCATCAAAGATCTCGAACACAAAGCCGACTCCATCACACACAAGACGATGACCGAGCTGCACAGGACATTCATCACGCCGATCGACCGGGAAGACATCCACGTTCTTATCAAACGGCTCGACGACGTCATCGACTTCATGGACGCCGCCGCCCAGCGGGTTTCGCTCTACGAAATCGGCAAAGCGCCGGCGGACCTGGTCAAGATGGCCGACCAGGTAAAGGCTTTTCCGGATCGGATTGCTTATGCTACCACTTTTTCCATCCGGCATTTTAATGACAGCGACTGGCAAT
>JAYVBB010000527.1:0-2299 GCA_043750715.1 Pseudomonadota bacterium
CCCGGTCGTCGTCTCGAAGTACGAGCAGGCGCTCCTGCTCTTTCCGTTGGCCGTACCGGAAATGCCGAAGAGCGAAGCGGTCGACGTCTTCTTCTTCGGCAAGGACACCGTGTTCGCGTACGGCCCGATCATCGAAAACGGACTTTTCGTGACGGCGGCCTCGAAGCTCTACAACACCAAAAAACTCTTCCCGATCCTGACCTATGGCCGCGCCATCATCCTCTCGACGCTCTTCATCGGCCTCTTTCTGATGGCCTTCGGCTTCGCGGCCATTTGGTCCGAGTTTTTGGACTACGGCGCATTCTGCTATCTGACGGCAAGCTTCGCGCTCTACACGATTGCGAACGAGCCGGCCCTGGTACGCCTCAAGAACTGGACGGTGCTGGACTACTACGAGCTCGAAGTCATGGCGCAAATCAATCTGCTGGCGGCCTTCGTCGCCTTTGCCCTGGCGACCAACCGCACGAAGGCCAGGCAGGTCTTCCTCGCCCTCGTCACCATCATCTGCGCCGGTGCCGGGTACATCTTCTGGCAGATACCGTCCGCCGACAGCCAGGAAACCATCCGGTGGAGCAATGAATTCGTGCAGGCTCTCGTCTGGCTGACCCTCGTCGCGCCGGTCTCGATCATCACTTACGGCGGAGTCCGCTGCTACCTGAAGTTTCGCTCCGCCCGCCTTTCGGGTCCCCTGTCGCTCCGGCTCGACTTCAAGCGCAGGACGGCCGAGCAGGCGATTTACGCCCTGTTCATATTCGGTGTCTCGGCGCAGCTGCTGATGTCGACCAAGGGATGGCAGGCCGGAACCGTCGATCCTTCCCGCTTCGTTCCGTCCACCGGCTTTCTCCTGTTCGGGATTTTTGCCGTCATCATCTACCATTCGACGACCAAGCTCGCGAAAACGCACTTCCGCGCGGACGGCATCAGCGAAGCAGCGCGTCTCAAGGGCCGCCTCACGACGAAGTCCTACCATTCGTGGCTCGCCGAGACCCGACAGGGCATCATGATGCAGGTCGACGTCAAGAACTCGTCGGTGGCGTCGTCGTCCCTGAAAAGCAAGATCCACATCCTGATGCAGAACCTGAACGAGGCGATGAAGAAGAGCCACGCGCGGCTCGGCTATCACTGGATGCTCGCCAAGAAGAACGGCGACGAATGGATCGTGATCCTTTCGAACAAGAACGAGCGCCTGGGAGCCGACCTCGAGGAGGTCGTCGCCGCGACCCGCCGGGACGCCCACGTCTGGAAGCGTCTCGTCCAGGACATGGCTCCAGAGTGCTCCCTTCACGTCAACGTCTTCGCCCTGACGAGCTACTCGCTCGGCGGCGAGAAGCAGCGCAACGCCTCGTTGCGCTCGAGCCATGGGAACTGGGAAGTCATCGACTTCGCGTCACGCGAGGCGAACTACCTCATGAAATGGTCCGGCAAATCGACGCGCCGCGAGTCGTTGACCGTCGGCGCCGCCCTCCCGCTTTTCTCGGAGCAGCTGCTCGACGGCGCGATCTCGACCTCACGCGTCAGCGCGCTGATTTCGGCTTCGGGGGACACGAATGCCGAAAGCGTCCTCGACGCCGACTCCATGTCCTTGACTCTCGTTTGCCTGCCTTGGCAGGCGCAGGACGCCGCGAGCGAAGCGGCTTAGGGGAAGCACCCCGAGCCCGTCGCCATGTCGCAGGAAACGGCGTGCAGATCGACGGCGCCAGCTTTTGCGACGACGGTCGACAGGTCGACGTCCGCATCGTGCCAGCGGAATGCCAGGATCTTGCCCGACGGGTCGAACGTGATCGAGATCTTCTCGTCGTCGTTGTAGAGACGGCAGGAAACGTCGTTGCAATTCACTTCGTCTTTGATGACACCGACCTGCATGACGGTCTCGTCGGCGCGCTGCGTCTTATACTCGAACGTCATCTGCGGCACTTTGTAGATGAACTCGACGTTCATGATGACCGGCAGCTGCTTGGAAGGATCCATGAAGGTAATGGCCATCGGCTGGACCTTGTTGATCAGCGAGTTGTCCTGAACGGGCTGCGTCTGGGCGTCCTTCGCTTCGCTACTGCTTTGCGGCAGGGCACCCTTGCAGGCCTGGGTTGTGCAGGCTAGGGCAAGGGCGGCGATCAGCGAGGTAAACTGTTTCATATAGGTGTCCCCTGGAATGACGAATTTCTCGAGTTAGGCGCCACTCTCTAACGTCGCCGCGTGAAAGACTCATCGGCGGAATTTTGCCGTTGTTTTAAGTTTATTTTGTAAGCCGAAGCTGGCGCTGGATTATTCGGATTCTGCCCGGCGTGGAACGACAACTAAC
>JAYVBB010000528.1:0-5205 GCA_043750715.1 Pseudomonadota bacterium
TGGTGAAACACCTCAAATATTTCGGCGAGTACCTCTTCGATCCGCGCCAGGTCGGCTATCCGATGGCGCCAGGATTCTCCCTGATGGCGCTCGTCGGCCTGGGGCTAGTCCTCACGAATCTCTACAAGCGCGCGGACAAGGACCGGCGCCTGCTCGCGGCCCTCACCGGCGGCCTGATGCTCATGGTCATATGCGTTCAGCTGGCCTACTACCTGGGCGATCCCCGGCAGGCGGCCGCGCAGCGCATCGGCATCACGTACTCCGGGCTCATTGCGTGCCTTGCGGCGGTAGGGTTCGCCCGCCTGGCGCAGGTCCGCCACATCGGCAGCTTGGCTTGGGGCCTAGCGGCCCTGCTCACCTTCCACGGCTTCGCGCGCGCCGCGTCGAACGACCAGGGCAAAGCCCTCCTCCTCTACCGCGAGTACAAAGCCACCCTCGCCTACGTTCAGGAGAAATTCCCGCGCCTCGGTACGCTCGTGGTTGCCGACCGCCCCGGCATGTTCGCGGTGCACCGCTACGGCGCGATCTCGGACGAGCGCCTGGCCAAGAACGCCGACGACATCAAGTCCGGCATGAAAAGAAAGCTCTACACGAACGTGATCATGGAGCAGAAGATCTACTACAACGAGAAAGAACCGCCGAAGCCGAAGGTGCCGGACGGGTTCGTGGGCGAGGCGATTTTCGAATACCAAAACGACTCGCGGTATTTCGTCCGGCTGTCGAAGCTGAGCCCGGCGCCGGAAGTGGAAAAGAAGGTGGAGCCGGTTCCTGAGCCGGAGAAAAAGGTCGGGCCCGAGGCGAAGGACAAGAAAAAGAAGCCGAGTTTGAAGAAGGACTGATGTCTTCGGCAAGCGACAGCAACATCACTCTTCGCGAAGGCCGCGAGGCGTATTTCCGCGCTTATGGATTCAGCGAGCAAAGTTACTCGGACGATTGGGTTTCACTTCGCGCCGGACCATTTCGATTCGGCTTTCCGAACACCAAGGCTCGGCAGCAAGCCGTTCGGCGCCACGATCTGCACCACGTGCTTACTGGTTATCCAGCGACCTGGACTGGTGAAGCGGAAATCGCGGCGTGGGAGTTGGCGTCGGGATGCGGGAGGTTTTACGCGGCGTGGGTCCTGAATCTTGCGGCGGCAGGAATTGGGATCGTGATTGCCCCGAGCGCGGTGGTGAAGGCGTGGCGGAAGGGAAGAGGCGAAAGGAATTTGTACGGGCGGGAATGGGATGAGTCTTGGCTCGGAGCGAGACTGGGAGAGATGAGACGGGACCTCGCCATCAAGGCTTGAGGCCCCAGATCCGACGCGAGGCATCGCTTCGGACGCTAAGAAGCGCCGTGCCCAAAGAGAACCCGGGGCAGAGCCGCGCTGCGCGTGGCTCACCGGCCAGCCGGTTGGGTTGGTTCGGGGCGTTGTCCGGAATTTCTACGTTCAGCGTGAACGTGAAGATAAGATTGGACGGGTTTTTCGCCGACGAAAAACGGGTGGATGCGGAGCGCAAGAAAACGGAGCGGGAGGATGCGAAACGCGAAGACCTGAGCAATGCAAACGTCGAAGGCAAAAGAAAAACGGACGGCCGCGAGTACGCGCGCCAGCGTGCGGGAAATCGCCTCGAAAAAACCCGTGGTAGAAAGCTCCTGAACCAAGGAGGTCTTCATGCTGAATCTGAAAGACACCGACAATCAAACGCTCGTGGCGCAGCTGGTTACGTTGGCCAAAGCGGAGCGTCAGAATCAGGTAGAGATCCTGCATTGCTTGGCGGAGATCGACGAACGGCAGATCGTCGTGGATTTGGGATATAGCGGCATGTGGGACTTCTGCCGACGGGCACTGGGCCTTTCCGAAAGCACGAGCACACGCAGGATCAGCGTTGCGCGGGCAGCGAGGCTTTATCCGGAGCTGTTGACGATGCTGGATGACGGGCGGCTGACGCTTTGCACTGCGGCGGATTTGGTGCCGATGCTCACCGGAGAGAACCAAACGGCGCTCTTCGCCGCAGCGGCTGACAAGTCCCGGCGCGAAGTGCAGGCGCTCGGGGTGGCCCCTTCCGCCAAGCCGATTGAAAGGGACGTCATTCGGCGCGTGCCGGCTCCGCAGCGCAGCGTCGAGACTCCTCTCGCGCTGGCCGAGGACAAAGCAGCGCCGGTGACGGGAACGACGAGGGCGGCTGCCAAAAGTGAAGGCCCGGTGCTGCATCGGGTCGCGTTTACGGCCGAGGACCACGTCGTCGCGAAACTCGAGCGACTCCAAGAGATCCTGGGCGGCGCCACTCTTGCCGAGGTGTGCGACAAGGCCGCGGACTTGATGCTGGATAAGGTCGACGCGGTGCGGCGCGCGAAACGTCGGGAAGGCAAGGCGCAGGCCAAGACTCCCGTCGTTCCTCGGCCCCGCAGGGAACCTCGGAAGCCGTCGGCCGCGCTCGCTGACCAGGTTTTCGCGGAAGCCGGTATGCAGTGCTCGTTCGCCTCGAAGGAGGGCGTACGCTGCACCGAAACACGCTATCTGACGATCGACCATATCCGTCCCTACGCATTGGGCGGACGCTCGACCGATAAGGAAAACCTCCGCTGCCTCTGTATGGCGCACAATCTCTTGCAGGCACGGAAGACTTTCGGCAAACCTTACGTTCACTTTGAACGTAACGATGAGAAAATCTGCACGGCACGCGCAGATTAGCTCCGCCGTCCCGGACCGACCCATACGGCTGGCCGTGAGCCACGCGGCAGCGAGGCTCTGCCGCGAGTCACCGATGGGCACAGCCCTTCGTAGCCGTCGGAAACCTCGCCCCGAGGCGGATCTGGGGTCACAAGCCAACGCAGCCTGCCACTTCTCCCGCGACCCAACCCCTTCACTTCACCCGCTTCGGCACCATTCGCTCCGACCCCAGCGCCGCCTGCGCCCCGGCCTTTCCCGCTTCATGATACTCGGCATCCTGGTTCACTTCCCAGATGTCGAACTTCGGGGCGTCGGCCAGGATGTTCTCGACGGTGAGCATCGCGGTCATCATCGCGTGGTCCTGGTTGTTGTACTTGTGCATGCCGTTGCGGCCGACGACGTGCAGGCGCGGGAAGTTCTTCGCGATCTCGGCGCGGATGACGTTGACGTGGCGGGTGTAGGCGTCGTCGTAGACCGGGTAGGCCTTGGGTTGGCGAACGACGTGGCCGTCGATCACGTCTTTTGCCTTCGCCAAGCCCACTTTTTCGAGCTCGCGCTGGGCCCGGTCGATGAGGTCGGCGTCGCTGGAGTTCCAGAGGCCGTCGCCCTCGAAGCAGAAGTATTCGAGGCCGTAGCAGCCGTGATCCGGCACGGGGATCAGGTGCGGGGACCACGATTTGAAGTTCTGGATGCGGCCCACCATGACGCCCGGATCGTGGATGTAGATCCAGTTGTCGGGGAACCCGGGCTCGCCCTTGACCATGAGCGCGACGGTGACGAAGTCGCGGTAAGCAAGCGAGGTGGCCGCCGCCTCGGTTTCCCGCGCGACCTTCGGCGCCAGACCGAGCATCAACTCACGCAGCGGCATCGACGAGATGACGTCCTTCGCGGTAACCGCCTTCGGTCCGCCCGTTCCGTCGGTCGCCAACGTCCACACGCCGTCCTGCAGGGAAGCCGCCTGGACCTTCCGGCCCATCTCGAGCTTGCCGCCCATCGCCTGCATTTTTTGCGCGCAGACTTCCCACATCATCCCGGGACCGAGCCGCGGGTAGCGGAAGGAATCGATCAGCGTCTTGACGACGTCCTGGCGGCTCTTCGGTTTTTTCTGCGGAATCAAAGCCGTGATCACGGCGGTCCAGAGCGACAGTCCTTTGATCCGCTGCGCCGCCCAGTCGGCCGAGATCAGCTTGCAGTCCATTCCCCACACCTTTTCGGTGTAGGTCTTGAAGAAGATCTGAAAAAGGCGCTTGCCGAACTGGTTGGTGACCCAGTCCTCGAGGTTGGTGGGATTCTTGGTCGGGAACAGCTTCGCCTTGCTGTACGACAGGACGCAGACGATCGACTCCCAGATCCCGAGCTTCAGCAGCGCTTCCGTGCCCTTTAGCGGATAGGCGAAGAATTTGCCGTTGTAGAAAATGCGCGACGACCGCGGCCGGTCGAGCATCTCTTTCTCGAGGATCTCAGTCCAGAAGTCCTCGACCGCCTGCGACTTCGAGAAGAAGCGGTGGCCGCCGATGTCGAAGCGGTAGCCTTTGTACTCCACCGTGCGCGAGATGCCGCCGACGTAGCGCGGATCGCTTTCGAGCACGACGACTCGCTTGCCCTTCTTCGCCAGCAGGTAGCCCGCCGTCAGACCCGCGGGTCCGGCGCCGATGATGGCAACGTCGTATTCCGGCTGCGCCACTGGAAGTCCCCCAGGATTAGCTCGCGGGCTCGCCCTCGATCTGCTCGAGCGTCACGAATTTGCCTTCACCCTTGCCGTTGTAGAGCCACCAGAGCGTCGCGTTGATGCGCGTGACTTCGTGGGCGGACAGCGGCGCGGCTTCCAGCGCCTCGAGGTCCCGGCGGATTTTTTCCGCCAGCTTCCGGGCGAGGCCGCCCTGGCGAAGCTGCTGGTCCGGATCGCCCTTGATCGTCGTAACGGACCGGGGCCTCGACGCGACGATCGAGTGCACCTGCCAACCGCCCGTGACGTCGGGAAGGATCAAAAGGCCCGAGCGATCGAGCAGCGGACCGAAGCGCGCAGGCAGGCGCACCGCGGCGAGGCTCTTCAGCACTTTCACCTGCTCGCCGAGGGTCTTGCGTTGGGCAGGCTGGAACCACAGCTTGACGGCCCGGTGCTGCTTGTTCAGCTCCTTGAGCATGCCGTCGATCTCGCCTTTGAATAGCGCTAGAATCAGCGGCTCGGTCGTGCGCGGGAGATGCAGCTCGTCGCGGGACATCTTGGCGTCGAAGGCCTTCGCGATCGCTTCCACGAGCTCGCCGGCGATGCGGCGGTCACGCACGGGGCCGAAGGAGTGCTTCATGCCGGCTTCCATGTTGCCGACGCTCAGCGTGATGCCGTCTTTGCCTTCCGAGAGGTTCAGCGTCTGGATCGTGCGCTGATGCCAGAGGCTCGGATCGACCTGGACCGTGTGCTTCTGCAGGTCGTCGCATTCCTGGAGCATCGCGGCGAACGGGTTGGCGCTCGTCGTGCCCTTGATGTCGTAAGCGCGGAGCACGAGCCGGAGCAGCGGCCGGGGCAGCTGATCGAACGTGCTGAGGCGGTGCAC
>JAYVBB010000529.1:0-6650 GCA_043750715.1 Pseudomonadota bacterium
AGCCTTCCATCACGCCATCGGTATGCGCCAGGAAGACGTCGCCGACGGCGACCGGCATCTCGGTCATCTGAAAGCGCGCGCCTTCGACTCGCATTCCGAGCGGATTCGTCGCTTTGTTCCGTATCCGGGAGACGCCGGCCTCCTTCGAGATCTTCAGCCAGAGGGGCGCGGCGCAGCTGATGAGCCGGACCCGGTCCCGGTAAATCGCAGCCAGCTGGATCGACGTGGTCTGTTCGCCCCGGTATGACTCGTTGATGACCCGCCCGAGCTCGTGGAGCAGCGGAGTCAGATCTTCCGGAGAGCCCTCGAAAAGCGGCTCATAGCGCTTCCAGACCGAGGTGATCGTCGCGGTGTTGAGCGCGGCGCTCGGGCCTTTGCCGACGACGTCGCCGATGGCGAGCACGCAGCGCAGGTCCTTCGTCTCGTCTTTGACGTGATAGGACTGGAACCAGTCGCCCGACATCGGGCCGTGCGGCTCGAACACGATCCGGTAGCTCCACTCGTGGACCCGGGCAGCGCGGACCGGCGGCAGGAGCAGGGACTGGATCGTGCGGCCCATCTCGAGGTCCTTGCCGGCCAGCATTTTTTGCTTCCAGGTCGACGCGAAGAAATAGGCGAGCCGGGTGCCGGTCGCCGCCAGCACGACGCTCGACATGCCGAACGCCGGCAGGACGAAGCCTTCGGTGAACAGCAACACGCTCGGGACGACGCTCGCGACGACGAACAGCGTGCCGCTCGCCCAGAGCGCCAGCCGGATGGGCAAAAATACGACGACGCAAAGAGCCAACAGCCCAAAGACCACGACGAGCGGCTTCGCCGCAACCGGAGCGGTGAGGAGATGCCCCTTCAGGACGCTCGACGTCACGGCGATCGGAATCGTGAACGCGGGATAGCCGCCGAACGGCGTCGTCACGTGTTTGCCCCCGGATACCGCGTCGGGAATCAGCAGGGCGACCTTGCCACCCTCGAGGATGTCGAGCACGCGTCGGGAAACCTGGTCGGAGACCCGTTGCGTCAGCTTCGTAAAAAAGGCGCTGCTAGGCACGGCGCGGCCCAGCATGTCGGGGAGCGTCGGGTAGTCGATGTAGAGCTCGTTGTCGGCGGGCCTTGGCAGGCGGCCGTGATCGTAGGCGAGTCCGCCCTCCTGAAATTTCAGGCCGGGCAGCGCGTGCAGGCCGAGATAAGGTAAAACCTGGTTGCCGAAGCGAAAGGCGAACGGCACGGATTGATCGCTCGACAGGTTGAGATGCCCGGCGGCGTCGACGTTTTTCAGAACTTCCTGGCGCGAGCCGAGGACGAGCTTCAGCTCGCGAAACGGCGCGGTTTCGCCGTCGGGCACGGCGAGAGCTTTGGCGCCGAGCTCGGATTTGGCTCCCGCGGGAACGAACGTCGTGCTTTGCACGTAGCCGACGGCTCCGGCTGCAAAGAATCCCGCGGGTTTTACACCATGTTCCAGGTCGCCCAGCTCGCCGTCGAGCTGCGTCAGGCCGGCGAAGAGCACGCGCTCGAAGCCCAGGCCGGTCAGCACTTGCGCGACTTGTCGCCATTCGGCGAACGTCGGCTGGCGCCCGAGCTTGTATTGCGAAGCGTCGTCGGCCATCACGACGCGCAACGCCGGGTCGAGCTTCGGACCGAAGCCGAGTGCCGCGACGCCGCGGAAGTAGCTCGTGAGGTAGAGGCTCCGCTCGAGGTAGACGCCCGCGTCGGTCATAGTCAAAAGAAGAAGGAACGCCGCGACCACCAGGGTCGCGCCGACCTCGAAGCGACGCATGCCAAGCCTAGACAACATGCTGTCTTTTCGGGCGATTTTGACTCGTACTGAGAGCGGCGCCGGGCGTCGGCTTGGGCCGACCGGCAAGGGGGGGAGGAATTCCCGAACGATCACCGGCCGGTGTATTTCGCCCGGGGACGCAGCAAATAGCCCTGCTGGCGCTGCTCGACGACGTGCGCGACCCAACCGACCATCCTGCCCAAGGCGAAGATCCCGAAGGTCGAGCCGGACTTCAAAGCCAGGACGCGGCCGAGTAACGCCAGAGTCCACTCGAGATTCGGCGCAAGCCGCGTTTCCTTTTGCAGACTGTCGGTCAGCGCGACGAGCTCGCGCCACTCCACGGCGCGCCGCGCCGGCAGCTGGCCTTCCGCGGCGAGCAGCTGGTCCATGAGAGCGCGCGCCCGCGGATCACCCTTCGGGTAGAGCTTCTGTCCAAAGCCCGGGAGGTCGTCCGTGACGTGGACGTGGCCCGCGAGCAGGGCCGTCACTTGCGCTTCCGCGCGGTCCACCTGGGCGCCGTGCACGTTTCCCGAGAACGCGGCGAGTCCCGCCTGCAGGCAGGCGTGAATTCCGGCACCGGTCGAGGCGGCGATGCGCGCGGCAAACGTCGAAGCGCTCAGCTCGAAATCCGCGCTGGCGATCAGCGCGGCATTCAGTAGATCTAACTGCCACGGCTCGCCCATGATCCCGAGCCGCGTCGCTAGCAGCGCGGCAAAGCTCGCCGCTTGGGGTTTCGGGCCCAGATGTTTGACGACGCCGACGAGAAAGGCGCGGGCGTTCGCGAGCGTGTCGTCGAGCGTTTCCCCCGGGTCCGCGGCACCGGCGCCCGCCAGCGCGACGCTCAATTCCGCGTAAGAAAGCGCGGCGGGGGGCATGAACGACTTCGCCGCGACGGGCTTCCACGTGACTTCGTCGCCGGGAAGAACGCCCGACCAGATCAACTCGGCGGCGCGTTCGAAGCGGACATTACGCTGCAAAAGCTGTCTGAGAGGCAGGCCACGGTAGTAAACGTCGTCTTCGCCGAGGCGCGTCACCGCCGATTCGAGCACGGGCTCGCCCCACCGCATCGCTCCCGCCGCGACGGCGCCGTGACCGGCGCGGGCGCGGCTTCGCGCTTTGAGCGAAAGGACGTCGGCGCGCGCGTAAAGCCCCGCGTCCGCGGTGCGAATGAGACCTCGGCTTACGTACGCATAAAGCGTCTGGGCCTTCACCCCGAGCAGTTGACAGGCCTCTTTGCGGCTTATGAAATCAGCTGGCATATCAATGTGTTCCAATATTGATTTTACAATCAACGTTGATCAATATCGCACGGAAACCGAAGATGGAGAAGAAAAAAGGAGGTGCGCGATGACAAACGAAAAGTCCCCCGAAGTCCATCACGGCTTGGAAAACATTCTGGTCGCCGAAACCGAGATCAGCGACGTCCAGGGCACGAAAGGCGTGCTGGTGATCCGCGGCTACGCAGTCGAGGAGTTGGCTGAGCTGTCGCCTTTCGCGAGCACCGCCGCTCTCGTTTGGCGGGGAGACCTGCCGTCCCGAAAAGACGAGGAAGAGCTAAGCCGGGCGCTCGCCGATGCGCGAGTCCGCCTGTTTGCGGACGTCGCCCGACTGGCGCGGACGATTCCGCTGCCGGCGAGTCCGCTCGAGTTCCAGCGCGCGGCCCTTGCCGTTCTCATCGAGTCGGATCCCGTCGGGGTCACGGCGACGATGGCCGTCGCCGCGGCGATTTGGTACCGCGTCCAAGCGAAGCTTCCTCTCATCGAACCTGACGCCGCGCTGTCCCACTCCGCCGACTTTCTTCGCATGCTGAGCGGTCAAACCACGACGCTGGTGGCAGCCCAGGCCCTGGACCGCTACCTGACCACCGTCTCCGATCACGGCATGAATGCGTCGACGTTTGCGGCCCGCGTCGTCGCCTCGACGGGATCCGACTTGATCTCCGCCGTCGCGGCGGGGCTCGGCGCGCTCAAGGGTCCGCTGCACGGCGGCGCACCTGGACCGGTTCTCGACATGCTCGACGCGATCGGCGCGCCGACCGAGGCCGCGGCCTGGATCGAGCACCAACTGGCGCAAGGCCACCGCATCATGGGAATGGGTCACCGCATCTACAAAGTGCGCGACCCGCGTGCAGCCGTGCTCGAGAAGGCTCTGGAAATGCTGGAGCGGGCCGGCGTCGCCAGCCGGAGGCTCGCGCTGGCGCGCGCGGTCGAGCAGGTCGCGGCTTCGTCGCTGAAAAAGAAGTATCCGGGCCGCGAGCTGCACGCGAACGTCGAGTTCTACACGGCGGTGCTGCTGGACGTGTTGGAAATCCCGCGGGAAGTCTTCACCGCGACGTTCGCCATGGGCCGCGTGCTCGGATGGTGCGCGCATTTCAAGGAGCAAACGCTGACGGGGCGTCTGATCCGGCCGGAGTCCCGCTACGTCGGCAAATCCCGCTGAAAGACACGAGGCGGGGCGGCGTTCCGCGCTCCAGCACCGCGACGCCTAGACCAGGCGCGGCCGCGAGCGCGTGGCTCCGCGCGCCGCCGCCCGCGAGCAGGATCAGGCGGTCCCGGGCTTCCTCCGCCGAGCCGGCGTGCAGCGTCGCCATGACGCCGCCGTGTCCCGTCCCCGCCGCCTCGAGAAAGGCGCGCGCTTCGTGGCCGCGGATCTCGCCGACGACCAGGCGGTCGGGCCGAAGACGCAGCGCTTCCCGCACCAGGCGGGAGAGCGGGACCGCACCGCGGCCGTCCAACGAAGGCGGTTTTTCCACCAGCCGTACGGTCCGCGCGCCGAAACGCGGAAGCTCCGGCAGCGATTCGATCACGATGATGCGCTCGCCCGGGACTTCGGCGAGGAGCGCCGCGACCAGCGTCGTCTTTCCCGACCCGGTGGGCCCGGCGATGAGGAGCGGAAGCCGCGCCTGGACCGCGTCGCGCAACGACGCAACCGTCCGGGCGTCGCCGGCGAAGTCGCTCAGCGCGACGTCCTGGAACCGGTGGCGGCGAAAGCACGCCAGCGGGCCGTCGCGGGAAAGCGGCGGCAGCACGGCGTGCCACCGGATGCCGGAGTCCGCGAGCAGGCCGCCGGCGGCGCCGTTGACCGGATCCAGGCGAATCCCGTCACGCTCCGCCAGATCCTGCAGCCAGTCGAGCAGCGCGCCGTCGTCGGCAAACGGCGACGGAAACTCTTCCGCCAGGCCGCGTCGGACCAGAAAAGCCGCGTCCTTTCCGTTGAGTAGCACCTCGTCGACGCCGGGCGCGGAGAGCCTGGCTTCGATCTCTCTCAGCACCGCTTCGAAGCCAGGTCTCGCCACGGGTCACCTCCGAGGCGCAGCTTGCCGACGCTAAGCGTGTGTTTCCACGGACATTCCGCGTCTGCCACGGACGTGAACAGGCATCGACGGGGGCCACCCTTTACTCTAATATGTCGGTCTCTCTTTTGCTTTCCGGAGCCCCGTCCAATGCACGCCTATCGTTCCCACACCTGCGGAGACCTCCGCTCGTCGCACGTCGGTCAGACCGTGCGCATCTCGGGCTGGATTTTCCGCAAGCGAGACCACGGGAGCCTGCTCTTCTTCGATCTGCGCGACCACTATGGCGTCACCCAGGTCGTCATCCATCCGAGCCGCGCGTTCTTCGAAGCGGGGACGCACCAACGCCTCGAGAGCGTCGTCACGCTGACCGGCAAAGTCGTCAAACGCGAGCAGAACACGATCAATCCGAACATGCCGACCGGCGAAGTCGAAGTCGTCGTCGACGACTACGTGCTGCATTCCTCCGCGGAAGTGCTGCCGTTCGTGCTCGACACGGAAGAAAGCGTGCACGAAGAGCACCGCCTGAAGTACCGCTTCCTCGACCTTCGCCGCGACAAGATGCAGAAAAACATCATCCTGCGCTCCAAAGTGATCGCCTCCATCCGCCGCAAGATGACGGACATGGGCTTCAACGAGTTCCAGACGCCGATTCTGACGTCCAGCTCGCCGGAAGGCGCGCGCGACTTCCTGGTGCCGAGCCGCACCCATCCCGGCAAGTTTTACGCGCTGCCCCAGGCCCCCCAGCAGTTCAAGCAGCTGCTCATGGTGTCGGGCTTCGACCGTTATTTCCAGATCGCGCCGTGCTTCCGCGACGAGGACGCCCGCGCCGACCGCTCGCCGGGCGAGTTTTACCAGCTCGACATGGAGATGTCGTTCGCCGGGCAGGACGACGTGTTCGCCGTCAACGAAAAGCTCCTGACCGAGATTTTCGGCGAATTTTCGACGCGCAAAGTGTCCTCGGCGCCGTTCGTCCGCATTCCCTTCGACGAATCGATGCTAAAATACGGCAACGACAAGCCCGACCTGCGCAACCCGCTGGTCATCCAGGACGTCAGCAAGCTCTTCCTCGAGACCGACTTCAAAGCCTTCAAATCCGCCGTCGAAGGCGGCGCCGTGGTGCGCGCGATTCCGGTCAAAGGCATCGCGTCCAAACCCCGCAGCTTCTTCGACAAGCTCGTCGACCACGCCACCTCGATCGGCTCCAAAGGCCTGGCCTACCTGACCTGGACAGACGAGGGAGTCAAAGGCCCCATCGCCAAGTTCATCAAGCCGGAGCAGCTCGAGCAGTTCAAATCGACGCTCGGCATGAGCGCGGGCGACGTCGCCTTCTTCATCTGCGACAAGCAAGCGGTCGCCGCCAAGCTGGCCGGGCTGATCCGCACCAAGCTCGGCGAAGACCTCGACCTGATCGAGAAGAACGTCTTCAAATTCTGCTGGATCGTCGACTTCCCGATGTTCGAGAAGGACGAGGAGACCGGCCAGGTCGGCTTCTCGCACAACCCGTTCTCGATGCCGCAAGGCGGCATGGAAGCGCTGCTAACCAAGGACCCGCTGACGATCAACGCGTTCCAGTACGACGTCGTC
>JAYVBB010000530.1:0-3770 GCA_043750715.1 Pseudomonadota bacterium
GGTGAACGCGAAGAAATCCGCCATCGTCGACGCCGTCGAGCAAAAACGGATGCCAGTTTGGCTCGCGGCTTCGGGGCATCAGGTTTACCGGGACGATCCGACGTTCACGCCCGAGCAGCTGGCGAAGCTGACGCGTTGGCGGGACTTGGGATTCGCGGAAGGCGACCCCGCTGAAGCGCCGAAGGACGCGCCCGGTGCGAATCTGGTCGACCTCGAGGCCGACGTGACGTTGCCGCTTCTTCCTGCCGGCAAGTCGTACAAACCGAATCAGAAGAGTCCCGACGATTATCACTGCTTCGTCGTCGCATGGCCCTATTCCGACTCGCTGAAATACATGGTGGGCTTTCAGGCGCTGCCCGGGAATCCCCAGGTTGTCCACCATCTGGTCGCCTACATGCTCGAGCCGAGCATCGTGCCGGTGGTGCAGGAACTCGACGCGGAAGAGCCGGGCGATGGATATCAGTGTTTCGGAGGTGCTCTGCCAGACCGGCTCGGCGAGGCGGCCGTCTACACACGGATGGCGAAGAAGTATCCCGAAGCGTTCGAAGACCTGCGCCGCGGAGGCCGGTGGCTAGGCCATTGGGCTCCAGGCATGAAGGGCAACCTGCTGCCGGAAGGCACGGGCTTGCCGATCCAACCGGGTGGCATGATGGTCGTCCAGGTGCACTACTATACGCAGACGGCGCCCGACACGGCCGATCAGGGCAGCGAGATTCGCTTCAAGTTGGCCGACAGCGTCGACAAGCCGGGCTTCATCCTGCCTTTGACGAAGAACGAATGGCTCGATCCGCCAGAATATCGCAACCTCGTCGTCCCCGCCGGAGGTGAGCTGACGGTGGATTACGCCTTGTCGCTCGCCGCCATCGTCGAAGAAGGCAAAAGCATCACGGGAGTGAAAGACGTCGCCCAGCTCGAGATCCACTCGTCGAACCTGCACATGCATTCCTACGGGAAGTCCGCGGCGGCCTACCTGACCAACGACAGGACGACCGAGAAGGAACTCCTGCTCGCGATCCCCGCTTGGGACCTCAACTGGCAGCGCGACTTCACGATGGTGCAGCCCCGGGTCGTCCCGGCCGCCGAATTCAAGGACTACAGCATGGAAGTTTCCTGTTCCTATGAGAACAAGACGAACAAAGAGGTCTTCGGCGGGCTGGGAAGCGGCGACGAGATGTGCTTCGACTTCTCGTACATCGTCCTAGCGCCGAAGTAACTCAATGCAGGTCGTGCTTCTCCAGGTCCTCGATTGAGACGATTCCGACCGGCTTGCCCTTGTCGTTGATGACGACCAGGCGGTGCACGCCGTGTCGTTTCATCAAGAAATGCAGGTCTTCGATGGGCTCCTCCTCGGAGCAGGAGACCACCTTCGGGGTCATGATGGCTTCGACCATCGTCAGCCGGGGGTCGAGGCCTTCAGCCATCGCCCGGACGGCGAGGTCCCGGTCGGTGATCATTCCGACCAGGTGGCCGCGGTCGACGACCGGCAGGATGCCGATCTTCTCGTCTCGCATGCGGCTCGCCGCGGCCACCAAAGTGGCGCGGCGATTCACCAACATCAGTCTCGACGTCATGATGTCTTTGGCCAGAAGCATGGGGCAACCTCAGTGTGCGGCGGTTTCGGCTTTCTCGATGGCTCCGCAAGCGATGGGTTTCCCCGAGTCGCCCGACGGTTGCGTGGACAGATCGTCGATCGCCTCGTGAAGGACGACCACCTTGCCGACGATCAGATCTTGGAGCGCCGTTACTGGTTGCTCCGCGAAAGTGACCGTCTCGGTCAGCTGGCCGTTGCCGTTTTCGTCGACCTTCACGTTACCTAGGTCGCCGAAATGGCGGACGGCGTCCGTCGGGCCGGCGTGGGCCGCACCGGTCGGGTTGAGGTGGCCACCGGCGGAAGCGAAGTCTTCGCCGCTGCAGTCCCCGAACTCGTGGATGTGGATCCCGTGACTGCCTGGTGTGGCGTTCTTGAGATCGGCCGTGACGACGAGAGAGCTGCCGTTCGCGCCGTCGGCCGCGGGGAGCGTGGCGAACGTCACGGTGCCTGTCAGACCACCGGCTTTCGACGCCAGGTTGGCAACCGCGAAGGACATGGTTTCCGCGGCCGGTGCGGGTGCGGCCATCGGCGCTTCGAAAGTTTCGGACACGGGCGGCACGACGACGACCGGGGTCGTTTTGGCTTTGGTACAACCGCCGAACACGGCGGCGCAGCTTGCGGTAAAAATGACGAATCGGAACATGAGACACCTCTTCTGACTGGATGAGGAGTCACTCTGAATCCAATCGGATGCAGCGCGTCTCCGGGGATAAAAAGAAAAGAGGCTGATGAGTCTCGATATTCCTCAATTCATCCGCAATTCCTTGCGAGTTCCGTGAGGCCTATTTGAACGTCAGCAGCCCTTTGTTCCTGAAAACCCCTCGGTCTTCGCTGGAACGTCTTTCCTAAAGCAAGTCGCGTGCCAAGCCGATCAGTTGCCGCCCGAGGACGGACAAAGCGTGATCACGTCTTGGGTAGGCAGCTCGGTCACGAGAGCCGGGTCATCGGCAATGCGTTGCTCGATGATCGGCAGGCAGTAGGTGCCGAGGTCGGTGACTTGCGCGATTTCGGCGCAGGTCAATTCGAGGTCGACGTTCTGCACTTTGTGCTCATACTTCACGAAGCTCGAGCAGCTGATCGGCGTTTGCGCCGCGTCGGCCGGGAAGAAGTCGTGGGGCACCTGGAAGCTCTTCATCATGACCATCGCCCCGATGTTGCGTTGGTTGGCAAGCTGGCTCGGTTTCGCTTCGCCCGCTTTCCAGATGTAAGAGAGCTCGTTGCAGGTGACTTTGACTTTGATCGGCTTCGTTTGCGGATCGGCTTGCAGATCCGCGCACTTCGTTTGGAGGTCGACGAGCGAGACGTTGGTCACTTCGCCGCCGCCATCCGCAAGAGCCGTCGTGCCTACGAGAAGGGTACCCAGTAGCAGATTCCGGATCAACATTGCGCACTCCTTTGAAAGGTCATTCTGAACACAGGTCTCCAACCGACATGGCTGGCGGACCCTCCGCGCCGTTAGCGGGCGCTTTCGATGATTTCTTTGATGAGGTCGAGACCCTTGTTGATCTCTTCGTTGCCGCTCTTCAGCTCGTCACCGGGTACTGCCAGCAGCACCGAGTCCGGGTGCGAGTCGAGCGAGTCGCCGAGCCATTCGCCTGCGATGACCTTGAATTTCCCGTCGAGCGCGATCTTGGGGTCGACGTAGAGGCGGTATTCGTACACCGGAGCGGCGATGTCGCCCGAGCTGGTCGGCTCGGTGGTGATGTTGGAGCGATGACGCGTCATCCAGGGCAAGGCCTTGACGTAGTACGAATTCGGCACTTCAGGGTCTTTGATCACCGACCAGCGGACGCGGTAGACGGGTTTACTCCACACTTCGATGCCCGGCTCGTCGTCGATGACGAACGGCTGCTTCTTCTCCCCGAGTAGACTCAGGAACAGGCGGTGAAAGGCTTCCGGGCGCAGATCCTGGATCGTGCCGTCCGTTTCGGCGTCGCCGTTGTAGCGCACGCCATACGTTTTGGTCGGATAACGCTCGTACGCTTTAGTGAGCAAGGCTTTCTGATCCGAGACGCTGAACGTCACGCCGTGCGAGATCAGGTCGGCTTTCGGCTCGGGACTGACGGTGGCGGCGACCGCCCAGGCGGCGCAGAGCCCTTCCCAGGAATCGGCGTAAAAGAGGTCCCGGTGCCGGCGCTCGGTCTCCGCGGCAGTCGTCGCACGGCCGGAGGCCTGCATG
>JAYVBB010000531.1:0-3872 GCA_043750715.1 Pseudomonadota bacterium
ACGATTTTCAGCAACGGCTCGCCCCTACAAATCCACCGCGCGACGCTGCACCAGCACGTGCTCGGCGTGCGCACCAAGCTGTCGCTCAAAAAATGGAACGGCAGCGAGCAGTGTCTGGTCGACATCCCGCGCTGGGACTTCAACTGGCAGTCGAATTACGAGCTGGCAAAGCCCCTGCAGGTCTTGCCCGGCGAGCAAATCCGCATCGACTGCGAGTGGGACAATAGCAGGGGCGGGGCGGGCGACGTCACGTGGGGGGAAGGCACCCACGACGAGATGTGCCTCGGCGGGATTCTCGTCAGTTACTGAGCGAGCCGTCCGCGACCGGCAAATCGACGTGAAAACGCGTCGGCTTGCCTTTCGCCGACTCGGCCCAGAGCCGGCCGCCGTGGTCCTCGATGATGCCGTGGCTGATCGAAAGGCCGAGGCCGGTGCCGGCGTTCGGCGCCTTCGTCGTGAAGAAGGGATCGAAGATCCGGGTCATGATCCCGTCCGGAATGCCGGGCCCGTTGTCTTCGACGGTCAAGCGCGCAAACGTCCGACCGGCTTCCGAGGAGCTCGACGACGAGATCCGGATCGTCGACGGTCCGGGGCCGTGCGCGACGCGGAGCGCATCGCGCGCATTGGTCACCAGGTTCATCAGCACCTGTTGGATCTGCTGCGGAATGCAATTGATGCGCGCGGGCGCGTCGCCCAGCTCGATCGCGAGCTGAATGTTGTCCTGGCGGAGCGTCGCCTCGACCAAAGCCATCGTATCGTCGACGAGGTGGTCGAGCGAGACCTCGTGGAGATTGCCGTCTTCGCGGCGCGCGAACGCCAGGAGCTTGCGGGTGATCGCCGTGATCCGCTCGCAGGCCTTGGTCATCTCGAACGCCTGGCGTTTGAAGGGGCTGTCTTCGGGAAGCAGGGCCGCGAGCTTGTTCGCGTAACCGCTCACGATCGTCATCGGGTTGTTGATCTCGTGCGCGACGCCGGCGGCCAGCATGCCGAGCGCCTCGATCTTCTGCTTCTGCCTGCCGGCAGCTTCGCGCTTCGCCTGCTCCTCCTCGGCCTGCTTTCGCGCGGTGACGTCGCGCGTCGTGCCGAGGATCTGGGTCACCCGGCCGACGGAGTCGTGGGCGAATGCCGTGTCGCGGCCGTAGAGCCAGCGGTATTCGCCTTTGGCGTTCAAGCAGCGGTAGTAGCTTTCCCTGACGTGGTTGTCGCGGACGTCCGCCCAACGAGCGACGTACCCCTTCACGAGCTCCATGTCGTCCGGATGCACGAGCGTCGGGACGACGCCGGGGCCGAAGTCCCGCATCTGCTCCGAGGTATAGCCGAGGAGTTCCGTAACCTGGCGGTTGCAGTAGACGAGCGCGTGGGAATCGAGGTCGTACACGTAGACCATGTCAGGGATCGTTTGAATGATCGCCTGAGTGATCGCGGCTGGGTCCAGTTGATGTTCGAATCCCGACATGGGGCCCTATATAGCAATGGACCCTCATTTTGTCAGGATGCTAGATTATGCTAGATGACATGCGCTAAGGGCCTGATTTCATGAGCAGTGAAGCCGGATACGTCCACGGTTACACGCCCGGCGAGCAGCAAAGGCTGGTCGCTCAGAGCCTTTCCCTCGAACCGTGGGTGTTCGAAAGGGTCGATTTCGCGGCCTCCCGGCGCGTCCTCGAGGTGGGCTGCGGCGTCGGCGCTCAGCTCAAAATCCTCGCCCGCCGCTTTCCTCACCTCCACCTGACGGGAGTCGACCGGTCGCCGACTCAGCTCGAAGCGGCGCGGGTCGTCCTCGCGGAGGAGATCCGGGCCGGCAAAGTCGACCTCGCGCTCGCCGACGGCGGCGCCATGGCGTTCCAGCCGGGGAGCTTCGACGCCGCGTTCCTGTGTTGGGTGCTGGAGCATGCCCCGCGTCCGCGCACGCTGCTCGAGGGCCTCCGCCGCGTGCTCACGCCGAATGCCATCGTCTACGCCACGGAAGTCTTCAACGCGTCGCTCTTTCTGCGTCCCGCCTGTCCGGCCGTCACCGAGTTCTGGGCGAAGCTGAACGCCCGGCAGCTCGAGCTCGAAGGCGATCCCTTCGTCGGCGTGCGACTCGGCAACCTCTTCCGGGAGGCCGGCTACCCCAGCGTCCAGACCTGGCCCGTGGTGTTTCACCTCGATTCCGGTTGGCGGGACGCCGGCAAGCGCCGCGCTTTCTTCGAATACTGGCGCCAGCTCTTTCACAGTGCCGTGCCCGGGCTCGCCTCCGCCGGGATGGCGACTCCGGATCTCGGACGGCGTCTCGACGAGGACTTCGCGCGTCTGGCCGCGGATCCCGAGGCGATCTTTTACGTTTCGGCGTTTCAAGCGCTCGCAAGAAGCTGAGCCAGCAGCCCGTTGAGCCCCTGCACGAGGTAGACGGCACCGAGGACTTTGATCATGCCGCGGCTGATCTTCTGGAACGTCGCATCAGACAGGCCGTCGAGCACTTTTGCGCCGAGAATCGAGCCGACACAGGCCAGAGCCACGACGGCGTAGGGGGTCCACGTCGGCAGCGACGCGGGAAAGAGCGCGTCGGCGCCCCACCCGTAGTAGAAGAGTTTGATCGCGTGCCCGAGCTTTTGCGTGACGGCTTTCGACGCGACGATCTGGTGCCGGTTCATCTTCGTCTTCAGGTAGAAGACGTCGAGAATCGGCCCGGAGACTCCGGCGGCGAGCTGCAGCGCCGTCACGATCAGGCCGCAAAGAGCCGCGTGCCACTTGTTGTCGATCGAGAGCTCGAGCCACTTCCTCAACTTCATCGCGACGAAGGGGAAAGTACCGAGCAGCAGGTAGATGAGCCATTTTTCCGTCTTGAACGCGATCAGACTGAAAACCGCAAGGCTGACGAGGGCGCCGACGATGTAAGGCGGCAGGATCCGCCAGCCGATGCCTCGAACATGGATCAGGGCCCGCGAGCCGTTAGCCGCGAGCTGGGCCAGCCCGTGCAGGACCATCGCCTGGGTGACCGGCAGGACCAGGGTGAAGACCCCCATCAGAATCATGCCCCCGCCCATGCCGAGGACGCCCGACAGGAGACTCGTCACCAGGACCGAACCGAGGATCACGCCGACCATAGGACCTCCCGCGTTTCTCATCCCTATGTTCGGCATTCGCCATCGATTCAAAAAGCGATATAATGGCAGTCAACATATTCCACTGAGGAATAGATGATCGAGCTGATCGAAGCGCTGGAAGCCTTGAAAGCCACGGGAACGATGGGTAAAGCGGGACTGCGTCTCCGGATCTCGCAGTCCGCCATCTCGAAGCGCATCGCGACGCTCGAATCCCGCTTGGGCGAGACCTTGATCGTCAAGGAGGGGAGGCGGGTGTCGCTGACTCCCCGTGCGGATCACCTGCTGGAGCGGCTCGCCGTCCCCTTGGGCGAGCTGCGTTCGGCTCTGGTCGACGAAGAAGACGCGCCGCGCGGAGTGCTGTCGCTCGGCGTCTCGGAGTCGCTTCTCGCGTCGCATGCCGCACGGTGGCTGCACCGCGTGCGGGACGAGCTGCCGGTGCTCGAACTGGATCTGCACGCGCACCGGAGCGTTGCCGTGCAGGAGCGGGTCGCCGCGGGAGAATACCTGCTCGGGCTGATGGCGGGACACGGCGACGCCCCGGGTCTGACGTCGGAAGAGGTGTTCCGCGAACCCATGGCGATCATTCCGCGCGGTCTCGAGCCGGCGACGTTGAAGAAGGGAGAAATTCCCGTCATCACCATCGAGGAACGCTCGGGGACCTGGCAGGCGATCGGACGCCGCGCGCGTCAGGCCGGCATCGTGCCGGAGCGCGAGCTCGAGTGCTTCTTTGCCGCGGCTCAGCTGGCGGTCCAGGGATTCGGCCACGGGCTGGTGCCGCTTGGCGTA
>JAYVBB010000532.1:0-5072 GCA_043750715.1 Pseudomonadota bacterium
AGTAGCGCAGGCCCTTGACCGGACCGCCACGGATCTCGACCAAGACGCCGATGCGGCTCGTTGATTTGATCAGCTTGCCGAGGTCACCTTCCGCCGGGAGCACCGAGAGACCGTAACGGAAGCCGACGTAGCCCGAGGCCGCGGTGTCGAACAGACTCGTGACGATACTGCCGACTTTGCCTTTGAGGAACTCGAGCAGTTGGCCGTTCTGCGCGGCGGCGTCGAGGTTGATCTGCGCTTCCTTGATGATCGCTTCGAGCTCGGGCTTGCGGGCGGCGGGACCGTCGGCGTTCTGCGCCCAGAGGGCGCCGGTCGACAACGCGTCGGCGACCGCAGGCTGGGTTTCGTAAACCACGTCGCCGCCTTCCAGCGTCGTGACCTTGTTGTTCTTCTTCGGTTTCGGTTCCTCGACTTTCAGCTTCTTGGCCGTGCCGACGACGTTGCTTCGCCAGGTCTGCGAGGAGTCGTCGAACGTCAGGCGATAGAGCACCAGATTTTCGGGCGGCGGCGGGACCTTGAACTTGAAGTCCTTCGACTTGCCGGCGCGCCAGTAGCGCCCCGTGATTTGCGGGGGCGAACCTTTGATGGCGGCCTTCGTCATGAGCATGCCCATCGGCATCGAATCCATGATCGCGTAAGACACGAGATCGGTGAACTCGTCGTCCTGGAAGAACTGAACCGTGGCGGTCGACGGAGGCATCGAGATCTGGCCGACCTGCTCCTTGTTGTGGAGCATCGTGAATGTGACTTCTTTGGCGCCGTCGGCGACCGACAGCGTCCATTTGGCGGCCTTCTCGACGCCGGCGACTTTTTTCTTCCCGCGGTAGCAGCCGTAGGAGCCGAACGTGCCGAAGCCCCACGGGCCCTTCTCGGCAGTCATCGCCTTGCCGAGCTGGTCACAGGTCGTCTTCCAGTCCTTGAAGTATTTGGACTTTTCTTTCTTGGCTTTGGGAGGCTTGCGGCTTTTCTTACCGTCCAGCTCGATGCGCAGATGGTCGACGGCAACGTCTTCGGCTTTGGCGACGGCGGAAAGACATAGCGACAACGGTATCGCCAGTCCTAGCCACGCCCTGATCCACCGTGCACTCACATCCGCTCCCGACGCCGATCAGCGATAATCGAGGATCTCAACCTTCTCGAGGAATATGGCCTTGGCCTGGCTATCGATGAATTTTGCGACTTCGTTATTCGTTTTAATGAAGTCACGACTGACTGGATATAATTTGTTTCTCTTTAAAATATACAGGACCTTTCCTTTATCAAGCAAGGCTCCGATCCAGTCGAGCAATGCCGTCTGTGAAGTGCCACGCATGTCGTAAAGAGCCGACCGCGGTCCTTTGAAAACGAAATTTCCGTCGAGGAGAGGGAGCAGCGTCTCGATCGCCGCCTGATCCATCGCACTGCCTCTAAGTTGGGCAATGACAGCCTGATTCCGCACGACGAAGATGCCTTCGTTCGACGCGAGTCCCGAGCGCGAGATGCCGATCGCGTTCGCGCCCTTCAGGTATGGCAAAAACTTGAAATAGTCTTGGCCCGTGACCATGTGGACGGCGAACGGCGCCGCGTCTAGCGTCAGCTCGCCTTTAGCCTGCGTCCAAGGCAGGTTGTCCTGCACGGGAGTAAACTTGTCGAGCCCTATGCTCACCGGACCACCTGAGAACTCGCCGTAGCTGCGGATTTTGACGTCGAGCTTGCTCTCGCCGAAGCTCTGCACTGGTGTCTTCTTGAAACCCTTGAGGGGCGTGACCTGCGCGCCGCCGCGGACCGAGAAGGAGTACTCCTTGTATCCCGATTTCTGGTTCACCGAGGCGAGCTGGCGGGCCTTTGTGACGGGAACCCTGACCGACAGGTCGTTTGGACCCCCGGTTTGGACGACCTCGGCCGATTTGGGGTTGGCTCCGGAGATCTGGACGATCGGCCGCCATTCGCCGGCCTTCGGTTTGTCCGCTGGGGGAGTCAGCGGGAAATCGATCGAGACGCTCGCCAGCGCGCCGAGCGGCTGCACCGTGTAGTAAACAAGACCCGTGGAGGGGGTCCGGACCTGGACTTCGTAGCCTTCGGCTTTGACGGCCGGAGCCGGCGGTGGGGGCGGGGGAGGCGGCGGTTCGGGAGCGGCCGGCGCCTCCAGGAACGTTTGCGACACCAGGGCAACAGGCTTGTGTTTGACGACCGGCCAGGGCCCTTTCGGGTTGAACTTCACCACTTTCTTGCCCAGCTCTTTGACGAGAGCGAGCTTGACGCCCGAACCGACGTTGAACGTGTCGTCGCCCGCGCGGATGACGAGCGGTGGGCATCCCTTACAGGCGCCCGCGACTTCGGCGACCATCGAGCCCCGAAGCAAAGTGATCAGGAAAGCGTACTCACCGTTACCTTGACGGATGCCGGTGATCTGGATCTGCGTGTCCTCGCCCAGAATCAGGGCTCGGCTCGGCCCGAAGCCGACCTTGGCCTTGGATTCCCGCGCCGTCGAGACCCGATCGCCGTCGTAAAAGCCCTGCTTTTCGACGGTATCGGTCCAGCGCACCAGACCTTCCGTTCGGACCTGGACGTTGCCGCTTTTCCGCTCGAGCGTCGCGATGGCTTTGTTGTCGACTGCGAAGAAGCGGTCCTGATGAACGATCGCCGTCACGACGCCAGCCACCATCGCGGCCCAAACCGCGAAGAAAAGCGTCGTCATCATGGCGGAGCGTTGCAAGAAAACCCTCTTCCTTGGTCAGACACCCAAAGGCAGAACCTGAGCGGTCGCAAATCGTCTTGATCCAAGGGGTCGGTCGATTCGTGAACAAAGTTTAGGCCTTCAGTTTTGGCGAGCCCGTCCGATGACGGGGTAGACCCCCATAGTAAGGACACCAGGCCAACTTGAAGGTCCACCCTCTCAAATCGCTGCGCGCCAAACTCTTCTACATGATGAGTTTGCTGGTCCTCATTACCGTCACTGGCAATTCGTTCCAGTACATCAAGACCTTCATGTCCTATCAAACGCAGCAGGTGCAAGACACGATCCAGTTGCAAGCTGAGCGCGCAAGCGGCCAGTTCGAAAACACCATCGACTCCTGGCGTTCGCAGATCGCCGTGGCCCTGCCGACTCTCAAAGGCACCGACGCCCGCTCGACCTCCGAGCAGGCGCGCCGCTTCGTCGATTCGAGCCCCGAGTTCGTCGGCTTTTCCCTGCTGTCGGCGCCGGCATTGAAATCCACCGCCATCACGACGATCGGCGAGTCCTTCACCTCCAATTCGACCGACTCCCGCTTCGAAGACAAGATGCCAAGCAAGCTGCAAGAAGAGATCCGCGCGGTCTCGAAGCTCTGGCTGAAAAAACAGATCCCGAAAATGAAGAAGAACAACTTCGCGGTGGAAAGCATCGCGAAGAGCACGGGCCTTCCGATCATGCTGCTCGCCATTCGCTTCGAAGTGGCGAACTCGCCGCAGGTCATCTGGGGCGTGCTCGCCGCTTGGCAGACCAACCTGATCAAGGCGCTGCCGAAGTCGAAGTTCATTGACAGCTCGGTAATCGACCCGAAAGGCAAGATCTTCACCTCGCCGAACATTCTCGACATGGTGCAGCGGAAAAAGTTCAGCGGCGCCGCCCTCTCGAAGAGCGCGCTCAGCGGCTCGACCCCCTCGGGCTTCGAGCAGGAATACCGAGACAGCGAGGGCCGCCGTCGCCTGGGAGCCTTCTCCCGTCTACCCAAGTACGATCTCGCGATTCTAGTCGAAATGGACGCCGAAGTGGCATACCAGGCGTTGAAGAAGAACATGCTGAGCACCGGCCTCTGGGCCATCTTCTTCATCCTGATCGCGATCATGTTCAGCTACGTCGGCGCCTCCGGCATCACCAAAGGTCTGCGCGCCGTCACGTTCGCCACCGGCCGCATCGCGTCGGGCGATTTCAAGACCGCCATCCAGCCCAGCTCCGACGACGAAGTCGGGATGCTCGGCCATGCCATCAACCACATGTCCCGTCAGATCGTCGGCCTGCTTCACTCGCAAGTCGACAAAGCCCGCTTCGAGAAAGAGCTCGAGACCGCGAAAATGGTACAAAGCACTTTCTTCCCGAAGGCGGACATCAAACAGGGGCCGGTATCGGTCACCGGTTTCTATCAGCCGGCTTCCGAATGCGGCGGTGACCTTTGGGGTCACTTCTCCATCGACGAAGGCATCGAATTCATTTTCATCGCCGACGCCATGGGTCACGGCGCTCCGGCCGCTCTCGTCACGGCGATGGCGTACTCGACGACCATGACCATAGCCGACATCATCAAGAGCACCCCCGAGTTCCGCGACTCGCCGGCGAAGATCCTCGACCGCGCGAACCGGATCATTTACGAAGCGGTCCGCGGCACGATCAGCATGACGTTCTTCGCATCGATCCTCGACACGAAGAAGGGGACGCTGACTTTTTCGAACGCCGGCCACAACTTTCCCCTGCTGGTTCCCTCCAAGGCGGGCGATCCGCGCGCGGGCAAGAGCAAGGTCGCCAAAGGCGGCATCCAACCCATCTCGCTGAAGCTGATGAGCACGCCGCTCGGCATGGATCCGGAGACCAAGTACAAGGAAGAGTCGATCGACCTCAAGGCGGGCGACAAGATCTTCTATTTCACCGACGGTCTGATCGAATGCAGCTCGCCGAAAGGCGAAGTCTGGGGCCGCAAGTACCTAGTCGAGCAGATTGCCAGCACTGCGGCGATGACCGCCGAAGAGATGAAGGACGAAGTGCTCGGCCGTGCCTTCCAGTTCTTCGCGCAGAAACCACTCGACGACGACGTGACCGTCGTCGTGGCGGAGCTCGACAAGAACTGGCAGCCGTCGCGGGAACCCGCCCCGAAAGCGACGACGACCACGCAGCCGGGCTCCACCCCGCAGTTCCAGATCCAAGGCGCTCCCGCCCGCCCGGCGCAAACCGCGCAAGCCACATCGGTCGCGCCGGTGGCCCACCAAGGGGCGATGCCGCCGCGTCCTCCGCAAATCACGAACCCGCGCGGCCAACCGGCGGCGCAGCCCGCTCCGCGCGTCGCCATCTCGATGCCGCAGCATGCCCAGCCTGCTCAACCGAGGCCCGCGCCCCAACCGGC
>JAYVBB010000533.1:0-2011 GCA_043750715.1 Pseudomonadota bacterium
CGCCAAGGCGTTCCTGCCGCAATGGAAGGCGAAGCCCTATGCCGAGCGCGCCAAGATTGTGCAGAAATTCGCGCAGCTGCTCACCGAGAATGCCGCAAAGTGCGCCGAGATCCTGTCAGCGGAAGTGGGCAAGCCGGTCGGCCAGGCGCTGAACGAAGTGAAGGGCACCGTCGGCCGCGCTGAATTCTTCCTCGCTGAAACGGAGAAGCGGCTCGCCTCGCAGACGGTGTTCGGCGACCAGTCGATGACGGAAAAGATCGCGTTCGAGCCGCTCGGCGTGATCGCCAACATCTCGGCCTGGAATTACCCGTATTTCGTCGGCAGCAACGCCTTCGTCCCGGCTCTCCTTACCGGCAACGTCGTGCTCTACAAGCCCTCGGAGTTCGCCTCGCTGACCGGGCGCCAGATCGCCAAGCTTTGGCGGGAGGCGGGCCTTCCCGATGCCGCCTTCCAGCTGATCCTCGGAGGCGGCGCGACCGGCCAGGCTCTCCTCGGGCAAAAAGTCGACGGCGTCTTTTTCACGGGCTCGTACGCGACCGGCAAAAAGATCATGGACCAGGTCGCGGGCCGGATGATCCGCGTGCAATGCGAGCTCGGCGGCAAGGATCCCGTCTACGTCCGTCCCGACGTCGACGTCAAAGCGGCGGCCGAAGGCACCGCGGACGGTGCGTTCTACAACACCGGTCAGAGCTGTTGCGCCGTCGAACGCATCTACGTGCACCAGGACATCTACCCGGCGTTCGTCGAACACTTCGTCAACTTCACCAAAGGCGTGAAAGTCGGCGACCCGAAGGTGGAGGGCACCTACATCGGGCCGTTGACCCGCAAGGCGCAGCTCACGGTTCTGGAAGAGCAGGTGAGCGACGCCGTAAAAAAAGGCGCGAAACTGCTGACGGGAGGCAAGCGCCGGCCCGGCAAAGGCAACTACTTCGAGCCGACCGTCCTGACGGACGTCAATCACACCATGGAATTGATGCGTGAGGAGTCCTTCGGCCCGATCATCGGCATTCAGAAAGTGAAGGACGACGCCGAGGCCGTGAAGCTGATGAACGATACCGAATATGGTTTGACCGCCGGCGTCTTCACCCGCGATCAGGCGAAGGCCGAAGCGATTCTTTCCGAGGTCAACAGCGGCTCCGTCTACTGGAACTGCTGCGACCGCGTCAGCCCGCGTCTGCCCTGGTCCGGCCGCGGTCATTCCGGCATCGGCGCGACGCTTTCGGTGCTCGGCATCGACGTCTTCCTGAAACCGAAGGCTTGGCACATGAGGAAGCCGACATGATTCCCGAAATCGTCCAGGCGGACGCCTCGGGCTCCGCCTCGCAGCTCGGCGAGGACGAAGTCCTCGTCGTGCTCGGGCGTCCCGAAGGCCCACGACCGGGCTGGGTCAAGGAGCTCCAACAGAAGGCCGTGAAGAGCCTGACCAAGACGCATCACTACATGACTTACCACGTCGGGTTCTTCCCCGGCGGCGGCGCTCCCTACGTCGTCGTCGACTGGCAAAAACCCGGCGTCTCGGCGCTCGAGCGCCGGTGGGTGGCTCAAAAACTCGGCCAAATGCTGCAGAGCCAGTTCAATTCCAAGAAGCTCAACTTTTACCTCGAGGCCGGCTCCGGACCGAACGAACTGGTGCTCGTGGAAGACGTGCTGACGCGGTACATGACGCCGCTCTACGAAAAGAACCAACTTTCCTATCTCAAGATCCTGTCCCCGGACGCCAAAGCGCTGAGAGACTCCGACCCGTTTTTCGAAACGAGGCTGCGCTCGCAGCTGACGTTCCGGGCGTGGGTGAACGAAAACCCCGACAGCCTGACTTCGCTCGAGCTTGGCGAACGCCTGAAGGCGTTTTGCCAAAAGACCCGCTGCAACTTCGAGACGTACGACGTCGAGAAGCTGACTCAGCTGGGCATGAACCTGCTGCTCGCGGTCGGCCAGGCCAGCACCCGCTCGCCGTCGCGCCTCCACGTCGCGACTTACAACGTCAAACCCGGCGACAAGCCGCTGATGCTCG
>JAYVBB010000534.1:0-2068 GCA_043750715.1 Pseudomonadota bacterium
ACGGCAGCTAACGCATTCACAGGCGAAAAAACGTTCATGCCGCCGAACAACCTCCATGAGGAAGAGCTCGCGGGTGGATTGACGGAAGCGCAGTTCAACGCTGTTATCGACCACGTCGAGCAGTATTATAAGCCGATCGTGCAATCCTTCGGCGCGACTTTCGACGTCGATCGCCGCTGGTCGGACAACACGGTCAACGCTTCCGCCGATCAGCCGACGCCCACCACCTGGCGCGTTCATATGTACGGCGGCCTCGCCCGCCGTCCCGAAGTGTCGGAAGACGGCTTCGCCATGGTCGTTTGCCACGAGCTCGGCCACCATCTCGGCGGCTTCCCCTACGTTCAAGAATGGGCTGCCGACGAAGGTGAATCCGACCTGCACGCCACCATGGCTTGCGCGCAAAAAATCTTCGCGACCAACCTCGAGCTCGCCGCCAACGCGGCGAACGAGCTTCCGCAGAACATGAAAGACAAATGCGACGCGGCCCACCAGGCGACCGGCGACCGTGAAGTCTGCTACCGCTCCATCGTCGCGGGCAAATCCCTCGCAGACCTGCTCGGCGCTCTCGGCAGCGAACCCGCCGTCGGCTATGAAACGCCGGACACGAGCACCGTGACCCGCACGAATCACCAGCATCCCAAGGCTCAGTGCCGTCTCGACACCTACATTGCCGGCGCGCTCTGCGGCAACAGCAAGTGGGACTACAGCCTGATCCCGGGCAAAACGATGACCGACCGCAACTCGATGGAAGCGCAAACCGAAGCCCTCTCGCACAGCTGCGCGGAAGGCCCCGGCGCCCGCCCGACCTGCTGGTACGCGGCCCTCGACCCGAACAACCCGGATCCGGGCGGCGAAGAGTGCCCGCTGGGCGACCCGATGCTGTGCGACCTGATGTGCCAGCTCGACCCGTCGTTCCCCTGGTGCCCGTAAGCTAGAGTTCACGACCTTAGATAAGAGGCCCGGATCCATGGATCCGGGCCTTTTTCGTGCAGCCGCCGTTCCAACCGTCAAAAATTTCGACGTTTTTTGTCCTGTTAAATCTTATAAAATCAAATGGTTAAGAATGGTCCGCTTCTTGCTCAAGGGTCTATGCTGAGTAAATTTCCCGTTCACGCACCCTGTGGGTATCTGAGGACCTGGCTTATGGCACTGTCCCCTACGCAATGGCTGGCATTTCTGTCGTTGTCTACGAGCTCGCTCCTGGCCTGCTCGAGTGAATCCTCGAACAGCAAAACCACCGACATCTTCGTCGAAGACCAAGGCGACGAAGTCAGCGGCAACGCCCGCCGCCACCCGGCCGACGTCAACGAAAAGCGGTTCACGATCGACTTGAAAGGTTGCTCGGGCAGCCTGATCGCGCCCGAGCTCGTCATCACGGCGAGTCACTGCCCGATCGTCGTCGGCTTTTCTTACAAGAGCGGCGTCGCGATCGGCAAAGGCGCAAGTGACGATGTGACCGTCACGGCCGTCGCGGAAAAGAACGAGACGCTCGACTACCAGATTCTCCGCATCAAATGGAAGAACGGCCGTCCGTCCCAGCAGTTCTTCGCTCCGTCGATAGCGACGCAGCCGACGGACGTGGTTCGCAGCCAAAGTGACGGCCAGGGCGACGAGATCTTCACCGTCGGCTTCCCGGGCGACAAAGCCGCGTCGTGGGGCGCAACCTACGCCGAAGGCCGCGCCAAAGCCTTCTTCGAAGGCGACCTCTACTACAACATCGGCACGATCAACGGCAACTCCGGCGGCGGCGTCTGGAAGAAGAAAGACAGGATGCTGGTCAGCCTGACCAACGGCGGCGCCCACGTCCTCGGCCAAGCCGGCTGGGACACCGCGAAGTCGACCGATCAGGAGTCGTGGAACACCGGCGTCGCGATGTGGGTGGCTTACGCGCAGTCGCCCGTGTTGAAAGAAGTCTTCCCCGACGGCAAGAACAAGTTCAAGGTCGTCGTTTCGGGCGACGTCTTCGTCGCCATCGGCGAAGCCGACGCCGGCTCGGCCGATACCTTCACTCTCTACGTCTCGGCCCCGCTCGACTCGGGCAAGGTCATCCTCTGCGCCGTCTCCGACG
>JAYVBB010000535.1:0-15712 GCA_043750715.1 Pseudomonadota bacterium
CGGCCGGGGTTTGCAAGGCTGTGACGCATGAAGGCGGAGGTTGCTGCGGCAATCTCAGTTCAGCACCTGATTGCCGCGGCGACACGACGTTCCCCTGCGACAACTCCGCAGAGCCGCCGAACAACAAGGCGCCGAGCCATTGCGTGTTCACCACGGCATCTCCGCCTCGGGGTGTCTGCGGGCTCTAGGGTGCTTTTCCCGGCGTGAGGATGGTTCAAGATGGCCGGAGCAGCAACGGCAAAGCCTGGAGAGCCGCCAGAGAGTCACACAGGTGATGCGGCCGGAGCGCTTCGAGGTCGGTCCTGAGGAAAGGCCCCCAGAGCGCCGCGATGGCGACCGCTCCGGCGCCGAGCGCGCAGCGGATGTCATGCACCGAGTCGCCGACGTAGACGATCTCGGTCGGCTTGATGCTCAGCTTCTCGGCCGCGTGAAAGAGCGGCGTCGGGTCGGGCTTGTGTTTGGTCGTGTCGTCGCTGGTCACGATCAGGTCGAAATGCCCGCCGAGCCGGTGCTTGTCGATCGAGATCATCGTGCTGCCGCGTTGCTTCGAGGTCACGAGGCCGGTGATGAAGCCCCGGCGCTTCAACTCGACCAGCGTTTCACGGACCAACGGGAATAACGGGACGTCGGGAAGGCGCGCCCGGTTGTGGCTCCGGTAGTCGTCCACCATCACGTCGGCGAGCGTGACGTTGCCGTCGACGAAGTAACGCATCTGCGTCACCACGGGCTCGCCGATCAGGCGCACCAGGTCGTCCCGCGAGTAGCTCTTATGAGGGACATGCCGTTCCAGCACGTGCCGGAAGGAGTTCAGGATGTCCTCGATCGAATCCAGCAGCGTCCCGTCGAGGTCGAACAGCACCGCGCGGATCTTCACGATTTCTTCGCTCCGTTGAGCCCGCCGAGCTCCTCCGCCAGCGGCGCGACGGCCAGCGGGCGTTGGTAGGCGTGCCAGCTGGCTTTCTGCGCGATCATCTCGATCGTCTTGCGGTCCTTTTCCGAAAACTTTTTTGCCGAGGTGACGACGAAGATCTCCGGGCGGTCGGCCTGCTTCATCATTTCGATGAGCTTGCTGACGAGCGGGCGCCAGTCTTCGGTACCGACGCCGTCCAGATCCAGCACGAAGGCGTTGTTCGACAACGTCTTTGGCTCCAGCCGCTCGAGATGCTGGACGAGACCGGAGACCGACTGCCAGATTTCGCACTTCCAGTTGCCTGGCACGAACCGCCGGCAGATCTCCGCAAGCTGCGCCGTCGGATTCAGGACGTGGAGAAGCGACGGAGGGCCGGCGTTCTCGCCCTTGGCGCCTTCCTTCTTCGCTTCGAGCTTCAGGCCGCCGGATGCCTGGACTACCGCCTTGAGCACGTCCCGCATCGACATCATGCCGATGACCTTGCCGGCGTCGTCGGTGAGCGGGATGTGACGGATCTTGCGGCCGAGCATTTCCTTCGGCGCGTTGGCAATGTCCTTGATCGTCATCGAGAAGACGCCGGGAGTCGCGATGGACGTCACCGGACCCGCGAGGAATTTTTCGTCGCTGAGCTTCCGCCAATGTTTCAGCAGATCCCGTTCCGTGAGAATGCCGTGGATCTTGCTGTCGTCGGCGACCAGGATCGAGCCGACGTTGCCCTTGGCCATCTTGTCGAGGCAGTCCGCCACCGAATCGGTCGGGGCCGCGAGAAGGACGCCGGATTGCTGCGGTTCTAGGTCGCCTTTGCTCATGCTCATACACTATACTGTCCGGGTGGACTCACACAAGCATCACGACCATGCTCACGATCATGATCACGCTCACGATCATGCCGACGGTCATGCTCACGGCGACGGCGGCCACAAGCACGGCTCCGGCCACCGTCACCACCACTCGATCACGAGCAACCTGAAGCTCGCGCTCTTCCTGAACCTCGCCTTCTCGCTCATCGAGTTCGTCGGCGGCATCTGGACCGGCAGCGTCGCGATACTCTCCGACGCGATTCACGACATGGGCGACGCCTTCGCCCTGGGCCTCGCCCTCTTCTTCGAGAAGCTGGCGAGCAAGGACTCGAACGCCCGTTTTTCGTATGGCTATCGCCGGATGTCGCTCCTCTCCGCCATCTTCACCTGCGCGTTTCTGCTCGGCGGCACGGCGATCGTCCTGATGCGGGCCATCCCCCGGCTGACCAATCCCCAGATGCCGCATCTGGACGGGATGCTAGGCTTCGCGTTCCTCGGCATCGCGGTCAACGGCTTCGCCGCGTTCAAAATGCTCCGGGGCAAGACGATGAGCGAACGCGCGGTCTTCTGGCACCTGCTGGAAGACGTGCTCGGCTGGGTGGCGATCCTCATTGGCACCGTCGTCATGAAGATCTGGGACCTGCCGATCATCGACCCGGTGCTCTGTCTGCTCGTCTCGGGAGTGATCCTGTGGCGCGTCGGCAAGACCCTCTACGAGACGCTCCACCTCTTCCTGCAAGCCACTCCTGCCGGCATCGACCTCGCCGCGCTGAGGAAAGACATCGAGGCGCTCGACGGCGTCCGCGGCACGCACGACGCCCACCTCTGGTCGCTCGACGGCGAATCGCACGTTCTGACGATCCACGTGGTCGTCGCGGAAAGCATCGACATGCTAGCTTCCGAGCGGATCAAGACCGGCATCCGCCAGCTCACGTCGGCCAAGGGCAAGATTCACCTGACGGTGGAAGTCGAAAGCGAAGCAACCAACTGCCCGGCCGTGAACTGCGTGAAGAGCTGACTACTTCTTGAAACCGCGTCCGAGCCAGTCGCGCGCCGCGTGCATCGCACTGTCGTAGTATTCCGGGATCTCGGAGAACAGCTCGTGCTTGGCTCCCGGAATCAGACGCAGCTGGATGTCGGTCTGGGCGTTCTCGGAGGCGACCCTCACCCAGGCTTTGAACGCCTCGCCGTCGACGACCGACTCCTTGGAGCCGCCCATCACGAGCGTCGGCACCGCGTATTGTTTCAGGACGGCTGGATCGAAGCAGACGGCCAGGGCCCGGAACGTCGCCGCGACCCAGCCGAAGGTGGCGCCGGGAATCTTGTAAGGCGTAGCGCGCATCCGCTGATAGAGGTCGGCGTGGTGAGTCAGCCGGTTCTTCTCGAACGGAATGTCGGTGAAATTGCCGCCGCCCGAGCTGACGGCGCCGAGCCCGACGACGCTCAGGACGCGGGAGATCGGCTTCGCGTACTTGATTGGCACGGGATTGTCAGGCATTCCCAGGAGAGGCGACGAAAGCACGAGCGCCCCCGGCCGGATGAAGCCTTTCACCGCGGCATAGAGTGCGATCAACGCGCCCATCGAATGCGCCAGCACGACGTAAGGTTTGCCCTTGGTTACGTGCTCTATGATTTTTTGCGTGTCTTTGGCGTAGGTGTCGTAGTCGTCGACGTAGGAACGGACTCCGCCGGAGCCGCCCTGGCCGCGGTGGTCCCACGTGAGCAATGCGGTGTCGTCGCCGAGCCCGAGGTCGTCGACGATGTAGGCGTACTTCTCCAGCCACTCGGTGCGACCGTTCAAAAACGCGACGTAGCGCTTCGGCTCGCCGGTGCCGCGGTAGAAGACTCCGTAGCGCAGGTCCAGCGTGTCGGCCGAATCCCGCGTCAGGTCGATGCGAAACGACGCTTCAGTGTCCTTGATCCGGTCGATATTGACGCTCATCGATCGCCGCTTCCTCCAGCCAGCTCTTGAGCTGGCGCGGGTAATTCGTACACAAGCCGTCGAGGCCGACGGTCTTCAGGGCCGTCCAGAGCCCCTCGCGGTCATGCTCTTCCCAGGCCATCGGCGTCCAGGCGTACACCGTCCAGCCCCGGGCCCGCGCCTGATCCATCAGATTTTCGTTCACGAGCCCCGCATGGGGGTGCAGGATTTTGGTGCCGCACCGGTCGAGAAAGACCTGCGGCGCCAAATCGGCGAAGAACGGCCAGGAAAACGTGTCGCGGCTCCAGAGACAGGCCCGCGTGATCTCGGGATGGTTCTGGTAGATCCAGACCAGGGGTTCCGCGTGAAAGCAGGAAACGATGACCTCGCCCCGCCGCGGGTGATCCTTCACGAGACCCGCAACGACTTCCGCCAGCTGCTCGGAATGGCCCTTGATCTCGATGTTGAGCTCGATCCGGGGCAGCAACCGGTCGACGACTTCATCGAGGAACGGCAGCTTTTCGCCGTTGATGAGCTTGACGGCCGCGAGCTCCGGCCGGGTCATCCGAGAGATGAGCTCCCGGCGACCGGTCGTCTTCGAGAGGTCGTCGTCGTGCATGATGACGGCGTGGCCGTCCTTCGACAACTGGACGTCGAGCTCGATGCGTCGGGCGCCCACGTCCACGGCCAGCTCGAACGCATTCCAGCTGTTCTCGACGGCTTCCCTGTTGGCTCCCCTGTGGGCAATGACGAGCATGGGTCCCAGAGTAGCTTTAGGCTGAAGGATCGGCAAGTTCTGCCCATGGGACGACGCCTTCGACTTCGCTAGAATGGAACGAGCAAACCCCCACAACCTATCCTCCGATTCCTGACGAGGTCTTCATGCGTCCCACCCGTCCTTTTCTTTCCCTTGTCTTCGCCGTCCTCGGTTTCGCCACCCCTGCCCTCGCCCAGCAACCGGGCAAGCCTACGATGATGCCGATGGGCATCGGCGGCGGCGAGAGTCGCGAGAGTTCGGGACCGTACCGCGCCTTCACGATGGCCATGCCTTTGACCATCAACAGCGAAAGGGTCGGCCGCCTCGAGTTCAATCTCGCGGCCAAAGCGTCGCTGGCCGTCGAAGCCAACTTCAAAAAAGAGCGCGAGGAAGCGAGCGACGAGGCGCAGGAAGAGCGCAACGAATCGATGCGGGCCGAAGGCAAGGGCGCCGCGATCTTCGTCCACCGCTACATGGACGGCGCCGCCATGGCGGGCATGTACTGGGGCCTCGGCGTCGGCTACCGCCAGGAGACCGTCCGCTGGCGCGTCCAGCCCGACGAAGCCGACAAACAAGTGAACCTTGCGCTCACCGACAAGGACCGGATGCTGAACCACGACGCCGAGCTCAAAGGCACGACGGGCCACCTGCGGGTCGGTTACCGTTACGTCGCCACCGAGCTGCCTTTCGTGATCGGCGGCTACATCGGCGGCCGCCACTTCCAGGCTGGCGTCCAGGACGGCAAGCAGACCGACGAGGAAGAAGAAGAGAACGTGAAGCAGGCCCCCCTGACGGACAGCGAAAAGGAAAGGCTTCGCCGCAAGTACACGACGAAGCCCGAGGCAGGTATCGAGTTTGGCGTTACGTTCTAGCTTCCCCCCGTCATTCCCAGGGACGCGAAGCGACCCGCTGGGAATCTAGAGCCCGCCCTGGATTCCCAGCGACTCGACCTTGCGGTCGCGTCTGGGAATGACAGGTCTCACGGTTCGTAATACGTCACTTTGATCTGCGCGCCTTCCGCCGGGACATGTCCCGCGTTGAACTTCACCGCGTTGTTACCCGCGTTGTAAGACCACTCGGAGAACACGGTGCCGTTCACTTTCACCGTGATCGTCGCCACGTCCGGAGCCGAAGGCAGCACGACCTGGGTGACCTGGGCGTTGAGGTCGCGGCCGATATTGGACAGCGACGCGCTCCAGTTGGTGTCGCAGATGCTCTGCACGAGGCCGCCCGACTTCTGCGCGGCCTTGATGTATTGCGTGCCCTCTTCTTTAGGCTGGGAGTGCGAGGCCGTGCAAAGGTCCCCGTTGGCCAGGCGGGTCGGCGCGATGGTCGAGATGGAGAACTTGCCGTTGCCTTTCACGCCCTGCAGGTACGAGATCATGTCGTCTTCGGTGAACTTGTACGTCGTCAGGCCTTCCGCGTAGAAGTTGTGGCCGTTGTATGCGTCGGTAAGAGACAGGCCGATGCCGTCGTCCTCCTCGTCCGACACCACGATGACCGCAAGGAACGCGTCCGAACGGACGAGCGGCTCGTTCTGGCCGTTGAGCGACTTCTGGATCGCGAGCTTGGCGGCGCCCAGCCCGTGCTCGAAGCCCGAGGCGTCGACACCGGCTTGGGTGTAAGCGTTGAACTTCGCCACGAGGTCGGATTCGCCCTTCTTCAGCACTTTCCGGCCGGCGTCGCCGCGGAAGGCGCCGCGCAGGTGCGTCGCTGCCGAGCCGCCGTATTCGACCGGGCACGACCTCAGCGCCAGGTCGCTCGGCACCGTGTCGTCGCAGATGTCGGACGTGGTGACCGCCGTCTGGAAGTCGTGGCCCGCGCTGTTGAGTTGGGTGATCAGCGAATTGAAGTTGTTGGCGAGATATTGCTGCTCTTCGGCCATGGAGCCCGACGTGTCGACGACCCAGAGGATGTCGACTTTGCCTTCGCCGAGCTGAGTGACTTGGACCGTGCGGAACGTGCCGCCGATGCCGCCGTCAGCGCCTCCCGCGTCGCCCGCGCCGTCGCTGCCGTCAGCCATGCCGTCGCTGCCGCCGGCGTCGGTGAAGCCCACGTCGGAACCGCCGCTATCAGCGGCGTCGCTCCCATCGCTCCCAGAGTCCGCGGCGCCCGTTCCACTATCGGCGCCTTCCGTTCCGTCGACTCCCGTTCCGTCCGTCCCCGTTTGTCCCGCTTCGGCGATCTTGTCGTCCGAGATCGCCCCGTCACTGCCGGGTTGCCCCGCCATGCCGGAATCTTCCCCATCCGGACCGCCTGCTCCCTTCACGCGAGCGTCAGCCGCTTGCGAATCGACCTCCGTCCGGCTTTCGGTGAACGAAGGATCCTGCTGACCGCACGACGCGGCCAGGATCATCAGCGTTACCGCTATCAGTGAAGATGGGATGGCTTTGTGGCTCAGGACGAGCCCGGTGAGATTGCTACCCATGATACGAACCCCCTCTAAAGGGTGACATTGCACCCAGGAGACCAAGGTCGTGGTCTACCCCTTCGGCCTTGAGGGGGTGATTTTCCGGTAATGGTTACCACCTCTTAGCAGGCAACAATTTAAAACCATCCGACCAGGCAAAATGCCGGTTTTGCGGTCGGAGGGCAGAATAACTAGATCTTGCGGAGAGTTATCCCAGTTGGGATACTCCAGATTCGGAAAAGTCCTAAGGGGGTCGGGTGCGTATCGCCATTGATGCCAGGATGATCAACCCGGGCAGCATGCACGGTATCGCTCGCTATGTGTTCGAGCTGCTTACGTGTTTGATGAAGAACACGACCGCCGGTGACGAGTATTTCATCATCGTCAACCCGAACAGCCCGCTGGAAGACGTCCAGTGGCCGGCGCACATGCGGCTCGTCACGGTAAAGGGTAGCTGGATTTCGCTGCGCCAGCAGTGGGAGCTGCCGCGCGTCCTGAAGAGCATCAAGGCGGATCTCTTCCACGCCCCGTCGTTCATGGCGCCGCTCGCCTGCCCTTGCCGGCTGGTGATGACGATTCACGACTTGAACCACATGGTGCTGCCGCAGTTTTATACGCCGTTTCACCAGTTCTATTACCAGATCTTCGTCCGAAGCTGCATTCGCCGGTCCGAATTCATCCTTACGGTAAGCCACTTCTCCAAAGAAGAGATCGTCCGCAATCTCAGCATTTCGCCCGAGAAGGTCTTCGTCACCTACAACGGCGTCTCGGACAAATACCATCCGATCCTGGACGTCGAGCAGCAGACCTACATCCGGGACCTGTACGAGCTTCCGGAAAAATTCATCTTCTGCGTCTCGAACAACAAGCCCCACAAGAACGTCCACCAGCTGGTCCGGGCGTTCTGCTATTCGAGCATCGAGATTCCCTTGGTGCTTGCCTGTCCCGTCGACCGGAGCATCATCCGCATCGCCGAGAACTACGGCAAAAAGCACCTCATCTACTTCTCGAAGTTCATCGCGGAAGAGCACCTGCCGACCGTCTACTCGATGACGCACCTGTTCGTGTATCCGTCGACCTATGAAGGCTTCGGCCTGCCGCCGCTGGAAGCGCTCTCCTGTGGCGCGCCCGTGGTCGTCGCGCGCTCGTCGAGCCTGCCGGAAGTGGTCGGCGACGCCGCGATCTTCACCAATCCGTTCGATTATCAGGACATCGCCCGGGCGCTCGAGCTCGGCGTCTCGGACGAGGCGCTCCGCGCCAAGCTCCGCGTCCACGGGGTGCAACACGCCAAACGGTTTTCCTGGCAGGCGATGGCCGACCAGACGATCGAGATCTACAAGAAATGCCAGCTGAGCGATACGGCGCTGCCGAGCGGAACCAGAGCGGAAATGGGGGCAAAGTGAGGATCGGCATCAACGGCCGTTTTTTGGCCGCTAAGCGAACGGGCGTGCAACGCGCGGCCTACAACTTGATCCGTGCGCTCGTCAGCGTCGACCGCGCCAACGAATACTTCCTGTTCACGGCGCACGACCAGGTCGGCAACCAGGACTGGTCTTACGACAACGTCACCGTCGTGCCGTCCCGGATCCGCGAAGGCGAAAGCTTCCGCAACCACTTCTGGGAGCAGTTCACCCTCCCCCGTCTGGCCCGGCGCTACAAGGTCGACATCCTGCACTCGCCGGCCAACATCGTGCCGCTCTTCTACAAGGGCCGCTCGGTCGTCCACATCCACGACCTTTGCTTCGTCGTCAATCCGCAGTGGTACAGCTTTTCGTTCCGGACGCTCTACAACCTCGTCATTCCCCGTCTGGCGCGCCGCGCCGCCAAGGTCATCACCAACAGCAACAACTCGCGGAACGACCTCCTCCAGTTCTGCGACCTGGCGGCCGAGCGCGTCAGCCAGGTGTACTGGGCGGTCGACGACCTCTTCCTCGAGACGCCGCCCGTCAAACCGGTCGAGCTCGAGTTCAAGGACTACATTCTCTACGTTGGCTCGCTCGAGCCCCGCAAAAATATCGGCACGCTGCTGGAAGCGTACGAAATGCTCCGCCGCGACAACCCGCAGCTGAAGACCAAGCTCATCCTGATCGGCGGCGAGAGTCCGCTGTTCGCGGAAGTCCGCCTCAAGGTGAAGCAGTACAAGGAAGACATCCACTTCAAAGGCTTCGTGAACGACCACGTACTCCGGGACTTCTACCGGAACGCGAGCCTGTTCGTGTATCCGAGCCTTTACGAAGGCTTTGGTTTGCCGCCTCTGGAAGCCATGGCGAGCGGCGTCCCCGTCGTGACGACGATGACGTCCTCCATCCCGGAAGTCGTCGGCGACGCCGCTTTGATGGTGAGCCCCTACGACGTCAAACAGCTCGCCGAAACGATGAACATGGTGCTGCGCGACCCCGAGGTCCGCGCCCGCCTGATCACCAAGGGCCGGGAGCAGGTCCGCAAGTTCAACTGGACTCGCGTCGCGCGCAACACGCTCGCGGTCTACTATGAAGTCTACAATACGAAACCCGGGGAAGCGGGACCTGTGCGCCAGTTCCTGCCGTTCGAACTCTGGCGGAATCTGAAAGAGCTCGAGGCCACGCGCCTCAAGCCGATCGTAGGAGGTGTTTGACATGCAACGCACCCGCATCGCAGACGTCCTGACCAAAGGCAAAGCGGACGAAAAAGTCACGGTTTGCGGGTGGGTCCGCAGCAAGCGCGAGTCGAAGGCCTTCGCGTTCCTCGTGCTGGGCGACGGCTCCAGCCAGGACAATCTGCAAGTCATCATCGACCAGAACACGCAGCCGTTCGGTCTACTCGCTCAGTGCAACACGGGCGCCGCGGTCCGCGTCGACGGCGTGCTCCGCGCGTCGCCCGGCAAGGGCCAGTCGCTCGAGATGGGCGCCGTCGAGATGGAAGTGTTCGGCGGAGCCGATCCGGAAACCTATCCGCTGCAGAAGAAGGGCCACACCCTCGAGTTCCTGCGCGAGATCGGCCATCTGCGTCCCCGCTCGAACACTTTCGGCGCCGTCTTCCGCGTCCGCAACGCCCTCTCGCACGCCGTCCACGAATTCTTCCAGGGTCGAGGCTTCTACTGGGCTCACACGCCGATCATCACGGCCAGCGACTGCGAAGGCGCCGGCGAGATGTTCACGGTCACGACGATGAACCTGAAGAAGCTGCCGCTGACCGACAAAGGCGAGATCGACTACTCCAAGGACTTCTTCGGCAAGCACGCGCACCTCACGGTGTCGGGCCAGCTCGAAGGCGAGTTCATGGCGATGGCGCTCGGCGACATCTACACCTTCGGCCCGACGTTCCGCGCCGAAAACTCGAACACGACGCGCCACCTCTCCGAATTTTGGATGATCGAGCCCGAAATGGCGTTCGCCGACCTGACGACCGACGCCAACCTCGCCGAGGACTTCCTGAAGGCGATGTGCGCCGCGGTGGTGAAGCACTGCCCGAAAGAGCTCGAGTTCCTGGAGAAGCAGTACAAGACCATCAACGCCGCCGAGATTCACAAGCTCTCGGAGTCGACGTTCCAGCGCATGACCTATACCGACGCCGTGAAGGTCCTGAAGGAATCGGGCCAGAAGTTCGAGTTCCCCGTAGACTGGGGCACCGATCTGCAGAGCGAACACGAGCGCTACCTCACCGATACGGTCTTCAAAGGCCCGGTCATCGTCACCGACTACCCGAAGCAGATCAAAGCGTTCTATATGCGCCAGAACGACGACGGCAAGACCGTCGCTGCGATGGACGTGCTGGCGCCGCGCATCGGCGAGATCATCGGCGGCAGCCAGCGCGAAGAGCGCCTGCCTCTCCTCGAAGCCCGGATGAAGGAAATGAACCTGCTGACGAACGACATCCAGTGGTATCTGGATCTTCGTCGCTACGGGTCGGCGCCGCACGCCGGGTTTGGGCTCGGCTTTGAACGGTTGGTGCAGTATCTGACGGGCATGGGCAACATTCGGGATGTAATACCGTGTCCGCGGGCGCCGCTGACGATCGAGTTTTAGGAATTTTTACCGCGGAGGCGCGGTTTATCATCCGAGAAATGTCTCGATGGTCGCCGCCAGCAACGGTGGCTGCTCCTGCATCGGATAATGCCCTGACCCTTCCATCTTCACGAACTGAGCGTGCGGATAGTAGGGCTTCATCGCCGCCTCAAGTGCTGCGGCCCGAAAGTGCGGAGCGTCCTGCTCGCCGGCAATGACCAGCAGCGGCGCGGTCAGCTTGTGGGCGTCGTCCGAAATGTCGGCGCGGCCCCACATCGGCGCGTAGGCGGCGACGGCTTTGGGATCGTTCTCGCGCCACTTCATTTGTTTGAACTTGATCCAGCCGTCGGAAAGGCGATCGCCCCAGAACTGCTTCAAGGCGACGAACTGCCGGTCTTCGTCGGCGGCGGCAAGCTTCCGGCAGTTCTCGAGCGTCTCGTCGTCCAGCCACAGTCCCTTCGGCGGGACGGTGCCGACCAGAACCATGCGCTCCAGGCGCTCGGGAAAAAGCTGGCCCAAACGCTGTGCCACAAGCCCGCTCATAGAGTGCCCGACGACCGAGAACTTGTCCCAGCCGAGGCGGTCGGCGAGATTTTTGGTGTCGTTGGCGCCTTCGTTGGCGGTGTAGGTGCCCGGCAGGTCCTTCGACGCACCGTAGCCACGCAGGTCCCCGAAGACGTAGGTGAACCGGTCTCCCGCCAGGTAGGGCAGAGCCGCATTCCAGGTCGAGTGATTCCCGAACCAGTCATTCAGTACGATCACGCGGCGTGGGCCGTCTCCGTGTCGGGCGTAGCCGATCCCCGAGGAGCTCATTGGTCCGCCGGCTGGTAAGGCGGCGGGCCTTCCGGATCCGGGGGCAGCCCTTCGCCGCCGGTGAAGCAGAAGCATTCCACGTCGCCGTCGATGCCGCCGTTTTCGTTCGAGCAGTAGGTGCTCTCGGTTCGGGCCTGGGAGCGGTGGTCGGGGCAGGAGTTGTAGCACTCCCCGACGCTCGGACGGCAGCCGATGAAAACGTAGTCTTGAGGTGCCGGAGGGGTCTCGGAGGCCCCCGCGCCGACCGAGGCGGTCGAGCTCTGGCTGTCGCTCCGGCTCTTACAAGCCGTGAGGCTCAAGGCTCCCAGGGCAAGTCCAAGGATCGTGAAACGAGCGATTCGGGTCATCGGGGGTCCTGATTTTGGGCTGTTTTGCTGAGCCTAACACTCCCCATAATGCCTCGCAAATACTCACATTTTTAATATTGATTGGCCGGCTATGAATTTTTCTATTGAAATTCTATGGGAATTTAATAGATTGCGCTCCCCGAACAATAGATAGGAGGTTTTCTCATGAAACTCACGAAACTCATGCCCATCGCGACCGCTCTGGTTTTGGCTGCGTGCGGCACCCAGGACAAGAAGGGCAGCGACAAGGCCAACGACAAGCCGGTCGCTCCTCAAGCGACGGCCGCTGAGCAAACCGCGGCTCAGGACGAACAAGCTCCGGAAGCGTTCATCGTTAAAGTTCCGGTCGACGCCGACGGCAACGAGCTGACGGACCAGGTCGAGACCCGCAGCCTCGCGAAAGAAGACGCGCAAGCCGACAACGCGAAGCAATTCGACGCCGGCCAAACCGCCGAAGTCCGCGACGAGCTGGACCAGGACTCTTCCTCCCAGGAATGGGGTCGCGGCCGCGCTTACTGGAACACGCCGTGGTATCCGGGCAAACTGCTCGGCCGTGGTCTCTGGTGGGGCAGCAATCCGTACAACTCGTACGGCAACTCCTATGGTAACTCGTACGGCAACTCCTACGGCGGTTACGGCAATACCTACGGCGGCTACGGCAGCTCGTCTGGCAACTACGGTTACTCGTACAGCTACCAGAACACGTACCGTTCGAACGGCTGCAACTACTACCGTTACTCGAAGCCCACGTACTACAACAACGGCTACTAAGCCTTAGTTGCGTTCGACGAAGCGCCCGGGAGATGGATCTCCCGGGCGCTTCTTTTTCCACCCTCGCAGGCCTCGCAAAAACGGGCGAAATCACCGGTGGATTCAGGGCCTAAAGAAAATCCGCCAATGTGCCGATAAGCCTTCATGCTTTTTCGCCTTTCCATTCTATTCCTAGCCCTCTGCCTCGGCGGCTGCCAACCCAACACTACTCGCGGTGAGAAGGGCGGCGCCAACAAGAACCCCGGCGACACCGACGGCGGCGAAGGCGAAGCGGAGGGTGGCGAGGACTTCGTCGATCCGTCCCCACAGAAGGACTACTGCGAGACGCTCAAGGACTCGGGCCGAGGCAACCTCCCCGAATACCTCTACACGGCCAAGGAAGCTTGCAACATCAAGCCCTGGGCATTGTCGTTCAAAGCTTCGAATGGCGACGCCGGCGAGACGCGCCAGGAGATGAAAGGTTCGGAAGAGATCCGGGCCTACATGGAAGACTTCCTGAACCGCGCCGCGAAAATCGACGCGTTGAAGCCCGGGCGCAAGTTTCACGTGCGCATCATGGAAGACGACGACCAGAACGCCTACGCCGACGGCCGCCAGAACATCGTGATCAACAGCTCGTTCCTCAAAAACAAGACCGACCCCGAGCATTTGCTCGGTGTTCTCTGCCACGAGATGTCGCACTCGCTCCGCAACGATGCCAGCGGGCTCGAAGACTACTATGACAACGTCCTGATCGACGACCCGGCGAAAAACCCGAAAGCCAAGGCGTTCTACGACAAAGCGGACGCCTACTTCGTCAAGACCTACGACGACAAGACCAGCACCTACACGCACGACAAGGCAGCGTTCGACGCCATCAACCCGGAGTTCAAGCAATACAAGAAAGCGTTCTGGGTCTTCAGCAAGCGCGTCGAAGCGACGGCCGACGTCATCGGCGGCGGTTTCTGCGTCAGCATCGGCATGAAGCCCGCGTCGTTCCGCGGCACGTTCGAAGAGCTCAAAGCCGACGAAGACAAGGTCGAGTACCGCAGCACCGCGCAGATCCAGGACGGCGAATCGTTCGAAATTCCGCCGGACCAGGTCTTCGCCTGGGTCTTCTCCGACGACTCCCACCCGAGCTACGTCGAGCGCATCGACGAGATCAAACGCGTGGCGGGATTCCTGGGCGAGCATGTCTCCGAGGACACCAAGCTCATGGACGAGTGGAACCAAAAATTCCCGGCCCTTCTCAAGAAGGCCGGCTTTGGCCAGGGCGTGGCCCTGACCGACGAGCCGAAGAAGCTCGAGGGCCAGATCCAGGTCAAAAACCTGTCGACCGGCGAGATGGAAACGTTCCGCTACCGGAAATCACACGGACCGCACGGCTACCGTCACTGACCGTCGGACGACCAGCGGAACAAATCGAAATTCATCTGGTACACCTCGGCGGATTCCGCCGGGCGCACCTCGTCCTCGATTTCCTTTAGGAAGGCGAGAAAGCGGCTCTGCACCTTCCGGCGCACCTCTTCCGTCGCCGTAAAAACGACGGAGATGCCGTAGGAGTCGTCGGCCGTGGTCTTTTCCAGCCGCTCCAGCGCCTTCATGCGGAGGAGCTTCCGGTAGGCCTGGTATATCGGCGAATCGGGCGAGAGGTGAAAGCTGTCCTTCACCACTTCGTACTTGTCCTGGTGAAAGCGGATGAAGCCGAGCAGCGAGAGCCGCGCGAGGATCTTGGCCAGCTCGGCGTTGGGCAGACCGAGGTTCTGTCTGAGCCGAGTCAGGTCCTTCGCGAACTTCGGGACCATGAGATAGGCGTGGACGAGTTGCATCATGGGATTGATGAAGTACTCGGAATAGTCCGACGCCTCGGCCGACATCTGCTCGACGGCGAGATGGCTCGCGGTCTTCAGGTTCCGCTTTCTCACCGCCTCGATCTGCGGCTGGATCTGGCGCTTCCGCGGCTGCAGGCCGCTCCGCTCGTACTGATGCAGCAGCGTCACGTACTGGCGCTCTTCGGGGCTCATCCCGAGGAAATCGGCCGCCATGTAGAGCTGGTCGTCGCTCAGATGCGCGTCGCCGTTAAACACCCTCGATAGGTACGTCTTCTGCACGCGGCAGGCCTTGGCCATTCCTTGATAAGTGTAAATTTTCCCGAGCGTCTTGCGCCGTTCCTCGAGAACGGATTGCAGCGCGCTCTTGTAATTTGCAGCTTCGAAAATCATTAGCCCTCGGGCTTGCCCGCCGAAGCCATGCGAAGGCGGGTTCACTTTTAGTGTACCATCTGACCTTGCGTTTATAACTAATTAATTTACCTCCGGCACACTCGACCGATAGTCTGGATACTAGAGACGAGACATTTGGAGTGCCGAACATGAAAAGCCTGAACCTGATCCGAAGCGCCGCCGCGATCATCTCCCTCTGTTCCTCTCCGTTGGCCCTCGCCGGCGGGTGGATAGGCGGCGGAGGCGAGCTTCTCGAAGACTCGATGAACCCGTGGTTCGTTCAGGCCGGCCGCCTCGAAGCCAGCGCCTTGGTCGTGCGCTACTGCATCGAAGCCGACGAGCAAAACTTCGGCGTCCCGATCGAAAGCCTTCGCCGACACGTTCAAGTCGCTCTCGACTACTGGACCGACGAGTTCGCCGAGGCCTACCTTCCCGTCAACGGACCCGGCAACAGCAACGCGGTGTTCGTCGCCAAAGAAGTGTTCGTGCCGATGGCCACATGCGACGACTCCGCGGCGATCCACTTCCAGTTCGGCGTTCTTACGGTCGAGCAACAGCAAGAATTCAAAGCCAAGGATCTCGATCCGCGGCGCTTCGTGGCGCTGGCGGCGCGGACAAACTACGACCCGATGACGCTACGCTCGAAAGGCTTCGTCTACCTCGCGCCTCCACGCGGACCGCTTGGCATGAGCACGCCGGACCTTCAGGAAGATCCCTGGATGGCGAACGGCCAAAGCCGGCTGTACGCAGTGCTCCGCCATGAGCTGGGTCACGTCTTCGGAATTCAGCACACCGGCAC
>JAYVBB010000536.1:0-1777 GCA_043750715.1 Pseudomonadota bacterium
TGCAGGGCGCCCTCGCCACGGGTGAGCATGAAGCCGCCGTCGGCCTCGCCAAGGCCTACCTCGCGAAGCACCCCGGCGACGTCAACGCGCTGGCGATCCTGTCCTCGGCGCTGGTCGTGAGCCGCAAGTACGAGCTCGCCGCCTACTACGCGTCGCTGCTCGAGCGGGCTCAACCGGGCCACCCGGTCGCGATGAACGTCAAAGGCATGGCTACGATGCTGAAGCCGAAGGCCCGCGCCGCCGACTACCAGGTCGCGAAGGCCTACTTCGAAGAGTCGTTCAAGAGCGGCACTGAAGTCGCGGCCGGTCTCAACCTCGGCAACCTTCACCTCGAGCTGGGCACCCCGTCCCACGCCGTGACGGTTTTTGACCAGGTCGTCGAACGTTGCGGCCGCTGCACGGCTGGCCTGATGGGCCTCGGCATCGCCGCTTCGCGCTCCCGGAGCTACGACAAAGCGAGCTCCGCTTTCGCGGAAGTTTTGAAGAAAAATCCCAATCATGCCGGTGCGTTGTATAACATGGCCCTGGTTCAGAAGAACGGCTATAATAATTCCAAAGAAGCGGAAAAATATCTGTTTGCCGTCCTGAACGACTCCCGGACCAAGAACGCCCAGATCAAAGAGCGCGCTCATACCGTTCTCAGAATGATCAAAGGCGAAGCGACCGCGGAAGAGAAGGCAATGATCGCCGAAGAAGACGATCAAGACCTGCCTGCTCGAAGCGAAGCTGGTACGGGCGACGAACGCGACGCCGAGCTCCTCATGACCGGCGCGGAAGCAGCGGACGACAAGTAAGGTTTTCTTCGCTTCGTACACAAGGAGTGCACGTTGCGCGTCAAGGACTGGACGAGAGCTTTCGGGCTGATGACGGCGACCGTGGCGTTTGCCGCGGCCCCGGGCTGCAAAAAGCAAGACTTGGGCCCGAACCGCGAGTCGGGCTACATCGTAGGCCCGACCAACGACATTCACAACGTCGGCGGCGACGGCAGTGAAGGCGCCGTTCAGCTCAAAGAGCTCAGCCAGGAAGCGGTGAACGGCACCGTTCTGATCGCGACTCGCCTCTCCGACAAGCGCGTGAAATTCTGTTCGGGCACGCTGATCGCCGCCGAAGCGGTTGACGGCCGCCTGCGCGTGCTGACCAACCACCATTGTTTTGCCGAGACCGACGCCGACGACAAGGCGACGCGGGCAACGCTGCCGGAAGCCTGCACCCAGACGAAAGTCTACTTCGGCTTTTTCGCCGGACAAACGCAGAGCAGCACGTCCGTGTCCTGCCGCGCCGGCTCGCTCCGCACCAACTTCGAAGGCGACCTCGCGGTGTTCGAGCTTGTGTCGGCGCCGCCGGAAAAGTATCGGCCGCTGGCTCTCTGGGACGGCGAGGACGCGCCGGAAGGCCGCGCCGCCGGCATCGTGCACTACCCGGACACGGAGGAGAACATGGCGTCGCCTCCAGAAGGCGGACCGAAGCTGCCGACCGCGTCCGTGACGGTCAACGACTGCCGCGTCACCGGCCTGTTCGCGATCAGCGAGTGGGATCTCGACCGGACGCTGCCTTACAGCCTCCGCCACACTTGCGACCTGATTCACGGCTCGAGCGGCTCGGCGCTGATCGACCTCAAGACGTCGACGATTCTCGGCGTCAACTGGGGCGGCATCAAGATTTCCTACGAAGCCGGGACGCGCACCGACAACGTCGCAACGCGCGCGAGCTACGTCACCGCGTTCCTCACCGGTACGACGGGAGAGATGATCAAGCAGGCCGACGGCAAGCGCAAGGA
>JAYVBB010000537.1:0-2248 GCA_043750715.1 Pseudomonadota bacterium
GCTGGTCGAGGGTCGTCTGCACGTCTTCCGCAGTGATGGAAGGATCGTGGAGCATGTCCACGACTTCCTGCGGGCGGAGCGGTTTCTGCGAAGCAAACACGATCGCTTCGATCTTCGCTTCCAGACGCATGTCGGCGAGCTGGCGCTCTTTCGGCGTCGTCAGCGCGGACTCGTCGGAGGAATCGAGCGGTGCCAGCTCGGCGTTCGGATCCTGGACGTCGTCGTCTTCCAGCGATTCGTACTGATCGAACTCGGCCATCGCCTCGTCCGGATCGACTTCGGATGCCGCGTCGTCGAGAGCGGAAGACTCTTCTTCCCCCTCCGTCTCGCTGGCGGGGATGTCTTCGTTCACGATCTCTTCGTCTTTTTTCGGATCCTGAGCCAAGCGTTACTCCCCAGATTCTGCGGCCAGCACGGGCTCACCCGTGGGCAGGGCAAAGTGCGGCGTCGCGACCCTGCCGAGCGGCAGGACCGATTCGTCGCAGTCCATGCGATACATCCAGATCGGACCCATCAAGTCTTGCTGATAGATCTGGAGGCGTTTCAGTTTCACCAGCTCGAGCATCGCGAGCACGCTAACGACGAGCTCGTCGCGCGATTGCAGGCGGTTGTAGTAGCCCTGGAAGAGGGCGAAGCGCGCCTGCTCGATTTCCTTGCCCATCTTCTCGATTGTTTCCTCGACCGTGATCCGGTGGAGCTTCGGTTTGACGGCCGAGCGCTTTCTTTCCGAAAGGTCGCGGAGCATTCCTTCGTAGAGCACGACGAGCGTCGCGGACTCGCCGGTGAGCGGCGCCTCGATGTGCTCGTAAAGCGGCATGAGCCGGTTCCACTCGTTGTTCGGCTGAATCTCGACGCCCATCTGGGGCATCTGGCTGAAGTGCTCGGCGACGTTGCGGAACATCTCGTATTGGAGGAGGCGCTCCTGGAGGGTGCGAACCGGGTCCTCCTCGTCTCCGTCGTCGCCGGCCGCCTTCTCATCATGAGGAAGGAGCATCCGCGTCTTGATCTCGATCAAGGTCGCGGCCATCTCGAGGAAGTCCCCAGCCTGCTGCAGGTCGTCGAACTGCATCAATCGGAGATAGTTCAAATATTCCTGGGTCAAAAGCAGGACGTCGATCTCGAAGATGTCGATCTCATGCACCCGGATCAGGTGCAATAGGAGGTCGAGCGGACCCTCGAACTGGTCTGTTTTGACGAAATATTCGGCAGTCATGTAGACATTTGCTCCGTCTGGATCTTATAACCTGAAACGTTTTCGTGGCCAAGATTTTTTGGCCCCAAACTCTCTAATAATATTGAGAAGATGCGCGAATTTTGCCGAAACGGTCGTAGCTACCTGCCGCTGGAGGCGTTCCGCGCCGGTCAGACGGGGGTCGACGCCTTGGGCGAGACGGCTTTCCGGACGTTCCTTTCGAGCGGGACGACGTCGTCCACCCGCTCCCGGTCGCGGTTCTCTAAAGAGGGCCTTTCTGCTTACCGGGCGGGCAGCCTCACGGCGTTCAAAGCCATGCTCAAAAAAGCAGCCGTCGGCCCATTGGACGTCACCCACGGCATCAGCCTGATCCCGACCGTCGAGGAATGGCCTGATTCGAGCCTAGCGCAGATGGTCGAATGGATCAGCGAGACGATGCCGGTGCAATACCTTAACGGCGAGACGCTCGCCGCAGCCGTCGCCGAATCCGGGGACGAGCCGTTGTTCGTTTTCGGAACGGCCTTTCACTTCGTGCATCTCTTGGATGCCGGACTTCAGGCAAAGCTCCCGGAAGGAAGCCTTGTCGTCGAAACGGGCGGGACGAAGGGCAAGTCGCGCGCCATCTTGCGCGAGGATCTCTACGCTGAGCTCGCGGTCATGTTCGGCATCGGACAGGACAGAATCGTCAGCGAGTACGGCATGTGCGAGCTAGCAAGCCAAGCCTACGGCCACGACAAGTTGCGTTTTCCAAATTGGGTGAGAGTGAGCGTGCTGACAGGTCCCGGCCGCGTCAAACCGAGCGGGCGCGGGGCGTTGATCGTCGACGATCCGCAGCGTCTGGACGTCGGCATGCCGATCCGCACCGAAGATCTGGTCGAGCTCGACCACGACGGTTCGTTTCGCCTGCTCGGGCGGCTCGACAGCGCGCCACTCAAAGGTTGCTCGCTGCTGGCGGAAGACGTGGCGACGAAGGCGGCGGACCCGGTTCAACCCGACCATGTCGTCACCGTCAGCGGCGACGAGCCGCGGGCCAGGGCGTTCCTCGATCTCTTCGAC
>JAYVBB010000538.1:0-3879 GCA_043750715.1 Pseudomonadota bacterium
GGACAGCACAGGAACTAGGAGGACATCTCATGCGCAAACTCGTATGTCTCTTGCTCGCTTGCTCGACTTTTGCCTGCAAAACGCGCGATCCCGACGCCGGTGGCCTGCTCAGCGACGAACCGGACGCAGCCGACGCCAAGGTTCAGATCGCCAAAGGCGGCGACTGGAACGTGGCGTGCAGTCCCGTTGAGGCGGAAAGCACCGCCGCCTCCTACGACCTCGCCGTCGAGGGCGCGGTCAACGCCGGCGACGAAGCGCAGGAACTCCTGGTCACCGTCGCCAAGTCGCAGGGCGGCAAAGCGGAAAACATCGTTACGAAAGAACTCGGACACGGCGCCGTCTCGGAAACGGGCCCGCTCTTCGTCGGCTTCACTTCCGGGGTGCTGACGGCCGACGCCACGACGGTGTCGGGCAAGACGACTTACGTCGGCGTGCTGACGCTGGCGAAGGACAACACCGAAGGGCTGAAGGTCAGCTGCTCGGTGTCTAAAGCGTCTCAAGGATGAAGTAGCACGGCACCTTCGCAATGTCGGTCTTCAAGTCCGTCTGGGCCTGCGTCACCGCGCGGAAACCGAAACGGATGAACAGCTTCTGGGCGTTCTCCATCTGCGGCGTCGTCTCGAGGTAGAGGCGCTTGTAGCCGAGGATTTTCGCTTCCTCGACGCAGCGCTTGAGCAGGCGGGAGCCGAGGCCCTGGCCGCGGTATTTTTCTTCCAGCACGAGGTCGCGGACTTCGCCCAAGCCTTCCGACGGCGGCAGGCCGTGCAGCGCGCCGATGCCGGCGCCGCCGATGCAGGTGCCGTTCTGCCGCATGTCGCGGATCACGAAAAAGCGCGAGCCTTCGGCTTTGTAGATGTCGCAGAGATTCGCCAGGCGACGGAACGTCGCCGCGAGCACGGAGCCCGCTTCCTCGTATCCCTGCAAGTTGCGACGGATGAGATCGCGCATCTGCGGCTCCGTCTCGGCGGAGATGGTCTCGATCAGCACGTCGTCAACGGTCATTCCAAGTACCTTGCCCGTTAAACCGGTCAGCGAGGGCGAACCTAGGCCCGAGTTTACCATCTAGAATCCCCGCGGATAGCTTCTTTGTAAGTGGGAGAAGCAGCTTAGGGGGTTCGGCTCGGGCAAGGAAGCGAAATTTCGCTATCCCCTCGAATATCAAGCCCTTACTTGGATCAGTCCGATTTCGAGTGATGGCGGCTGAGCTCGGTGATGCGCTGCGACGGTTTCGTCGGCTCCATCTCCGCGATGTCTTTCGTGTTGAAGCTGTCGTCGCTGGTCACTGGCTTGTCGCCTTCGTCGATGCGCATCGCGTCGCCAAGGTCGTTCCAGTTCTTGCCGCGGCGGAAGAAGTAGAGAGCGGCGGCGGCGATCGCGAGGATGCCGATGATGACGAGCGGCACGATGCCGAAAAAGAGCACGCTCTTGTCGTCCATCTGCGCCACCTGGTCGGACGGAAACTTATCCGCGGTGAGCGAATGCGCTTCGGTCGGGGGCGCGGGCACCGGCTCGGGCGTCGTCACCGGAGCGGGCGTCGCGGCGGGCGGTGGGGTGGTCTCCGCCGTCGTCGCGGTCGCGGTCTCGTCCATGTCTCGCTCTCCCTTACGTGATCTGGCGCTTCATATCAGTCTACCGGATTTTTCTTGATTACCCTCTAAGCTCACGTATAGTCATGTTAAGTTTTTCATAAAGCATTGATATGGCGTCAACTTTCGGCCTTTTTTGGGGGAAAGAATGAAAGCGATCGCGAGCCTGTTTTTCCTGGCGGCTTCGGCAGAGACACTCGTTGCGGCCCCGTCGGCCCATCCGGACTTTCTGAAGAAGCTCCGGGACCCCGCCCACTACGTCGTCAATCGCCACCCAGCCGAGCTCGAAAGCATCTGCGGCCAGGACGACCTCCAGCCCATCAACGACTACGACGGCGAGGCGGGGCAACCGCAAACCTTCGCGAGGCTCCATCAGCTTCCCGTCGGCGCGATGACCAGCACGACGACGAGCGACGACGACAAGTACTGTTCCGGCACTCTCATCGGGCCCGACCTCTTCATCACCGCCGGTCACTGCATCGACGCCCAAACCGTCGGCCAGTTCATCGCGATGAACTATGAGCGCGCCGCGGGATCGACCGACGTCCTGGCACAGGACTTCTACAAGATCAGCGAAGTCGTGGAGGAGGGCGGGGCCTTCGACTACGCCATCGTCCGCCTCGACGACTTTCCGGGCTTCAAATACGGCTGGGCGATGGTCCGCACGAGCCAGGCCGAGGTCGGCGAGACAATCACGATCATCCAGCATCCGAGCGGCGGGCCGAAGAAGATCGAAGTCGGCCACGTGGCGGGATACGACGGCAACTATCTGACCTACGGCGACCTCGACACCGAGCCGGGCAGCTCGGGATCGGGCATTGTCGACAGCCTGGGCTATCTCGTGGGCGTCCACACCAACGGCGGTTGCACCGCCGAAACCGGCACGAACTCGGGCACGCGCCTCAACGCCGCGCGCAATTCTCCCGTGCTTTCGCGGGTCGCCAACGTCAACCTGCCGTTCCAGGACGGCAGCATGCTTCGCATCGCGATCTTCGGCGGCGACACGCCGCACGTACTGGCGGGCGATCTCGACGACCTGACGGTCGTCCTCGATTCGGTTCGACAAAAGACGACTCTGCTGCGGGACTGGCGCGTGACGGACCTCGCGGACGGCTCTTTCCGCCTGCAGCTGGTGGATGGCGACCGGTCCGGCTATCTCTTCGGGTCGGCGATGGCCGGGACCGTGAAGCTGATCGAAGACAACATCGGCGACGAGCTCTTCGCCACGAGATGGCGCATCGTCCGCACCGACGAAGGTCGCTACATTCTGAGGACCGTCGCCCCGGGCGACGCGGGGCGTTGGCTCTCCGGTAGCCCCGACAGCCGGGCCGTGATTCTGGAGAACGATGCCCGGGAGTGGGAAATCGTTGTGAGATAGAAGGGTTTTACGTAGAACTGAACGGTTGCAGCGTTGATATTCTCGAAAGGAAGTGGATATGCGGAATTTGAGCAAAGTGGCAGTGGCAGCGGCCTTGGGACTGTTCATGGCGTCGGCCGCCCAGGCGGCGGAAGTCAGCGTGATCTCGGGCCTGTACAAATCAGAAGACAATAAAGTCGCGGGCAACGACGCCGGCGGCAAGTCCGAGATCTCGGCCGGCGGCCGCTACTCGGACCAGCTCGACCCCAAGATGTTCTGGTTCGGCCAGGGCCTGTTGACCATGCGCTCCTACGACGCCCCGTCGGGCGGCGAGGCTCCGAGCGACTCCACCAGCCTCAGCCTGGGCGGCGGTGTTCGCTATTATTTCACCAAGTTAGGCGAAAGTGTCTCGCCCTTCGCCTATGCCCTCGGCGAGTACCGCTCCAACAAGGAAGCGTCCCAGACGGGCTCCAGCTTTACGGAAAACGAAGAAAACGGCTTATACTACGGCGGCTTCTTTGGTATAAGGCTCAGCCTCGACGCGAACTTCTTCGTCGATTTCGAAACGCCGCTGTTCGACAGCGCGCTTTTCGCGACCGAGACGTCCGAGACGACGACGACCGATGCCACTACGGGCAAGCCGACGACGTCCAAAGACGAAAAGAAGAAGACCGAACTTTACGTCGCGAGCACGGGCGCTTTGAACAGCATGCGAGTCGCCCTCGGAATGAGACTGTAAGAGACCCCTCAGGAGTTCGTCATGACGAAGAAAAAAGGCACCCGTCCCGCGCGCAACCGTAAAAAGTCGGCCAAGTACCGGGCGAAGAAAAAACTGCGCATCAAGCGCAAACGCCTCAAGTTCCCCGGCCGACGACGCACGCGCCACGGTGGACTACTGGATCGGCGAAGGCGCCACCTCGTTTAAGGCCTACATGC
>JAYVBB010000539.1:0-9986 GCA_043750715.1 Pseudomonadota bacterium
ATCGAAGCCCTGGTTCGCGACGCGCTGCCTCGTATGGAAAGATCCTGCCTCGGGACGCGGGAGTACGCTCCCGGGAGGTATCTTTGTTACAAGGACCCGGACCTGGGCTTCGTCGTCATGTTCTTCGTCTGGGTCCCGGGCCACGGCACGGCGATCCATGACCACGGCACCTGGGGTGTGGAAGCGGTCCTCAAGAACGCGCTGAAGATCACCAACTACTCCGCCTGCGAAAACAATCCGCAGCCGACCGACACCTTCGTCGCCGAGCAAGGCTGCATCATGCACAACCTGCCTCCGGAACGCGACGTCCACAAAGTCGAGCACCACTCCGGCGACCGGGCGATGTCGCTCCACGTCTACGGCAAGGAAATGAGCGGCAACCGCAGCTTTTTTCCGGGCGAAGGCTTCAAAGTCTGCAAGCTGGAATGCCGCGAGCTGACCACCGAATTCGATTTCACCGATTTAACCAAGTCCTGCCGGTCTTCCCTGGGAGCGTGATTTGACGAAGAAGACCTCAATGCCCGAAGTCGGCGCCAAAGCGCCCTCCTTCAAACTGCCGGGCGATCTCGACGGCGAACTCAGCCTGGCCGCCTACAAAGGCAAAAAGGCGGTCGTGTTGTACTTCTACCCGAAGGACGACACCCCCGGTTGCACCAAGCAAGCCTGCGCCTTCGAGAAAGGCCTGAAGAAACTGACGGCGAAAGGCGCGGTCGTGATCGGCGTCAGCCCCGATCCGCTCAAGGCTCACGAAAAATTTCGCAAGAAGTACGCACTGAGCTTCGCGCTGGCATCGGACGAAGGAGCCGAAGTGGCGAAGAAGTACGGCGTCTGGGTCGAAAAGAATCTGTACGGAAGAAAGTACATGGGCGTCCAACGCGCGACGTTTCTGATCGGCAAAGACGGCAAGGTGGCCGCCGCCTGGCCCAAGGTGAAGGTGGACGGCCACGCGGCCGAAGTCCTCGAAGCCCTGAACCAACTTTAACCGACCTAAGGGCGCCGGACTTGCTGGCCTTCCCGCTGCAGTTTCGGGAAACATCCAAGACGCGGTCTTTAGGTGCCAGAAAATACGCCGATGTTTATAAGCGAACTCGGCGGGATTTCCATGAGCTTCTTCACGCGACTCCGGGCGAAAGCCTTATCCTTCGGCCTATGCTTGGCCGCGGGCGGCTCGATGTCGGCCACGGGAGCCGCGACCGCGGAGATCGATTCCCTCGAATATCTCAAGGACGACGGCGGCAGCCTGACCCTGGAGCAGGCGATCGCCAGCCCGGGCTGGGTGACCAACGCGGGCAAAGCCATCGACCTCGGCTTCACGGAAGCGGCTTTCTGGCTCCGCATCGCCGTGACGAACAGCCTCCCGGACGACGAGCAGCTTTTTCTCAGGCTCGACAACGCGCTGCTGCACGACGTCCGGTTTTACCGCCCTGAGGCGAGCGGCGGCTTCTTCGAGATCAAGTCCGGCTTTCTCGCGAAGGCCCCTTACCTCAACGAGTTCAAAGATCCGAAGTTCGTCTTTCCGCTGTCGGGCGAGCACGGTCACCCGGTGGTTCATTACGTTCGCGTCGCCTCGACCCTGCCGCTGAGCATGCGGGTCAACCTCGCTTCCGACCGGGAGATGTTCCGGCAGGTCCGCAACGACTCGGCGATCTTCGGCGTGATCTTCGGGATCCTGCTGCTGATGCCGATCTACAACACGCTGATCTTCATTTTTTCCCGCGACCGGAACTTCGTCATCTTCTCGGCGTTCGCCGTCTGCGCGGCCCTTACCTTCTTCGTCGTCGAAGGCTACTTCAACCTCTTCTTTCCGGACTTCAACCTGTTCTGGAAAGAGAGGATGCTGCACTTCTTCGGCGCCGGCACGTTCTTCTTCCTGATCATGCTGGAGCGCAGTCTCCTGGTCACGAGGGTGAACACCCCCCTCCTCGACCGGCTGCTCCGGGGGCTCGCGGCCCTGGTCGCGCTCATCCCGCTGGTGAGTCTGTTCGGCGATCACCCGATCTACAGCATGATTTCGCAGATCGCCTCTGGCCTGATCGTCGTCACCTGCCTGATCACCGCCGTCCGGTGCATTCCGAAAACAGAGGTCGCCCCATTTTTCATTCTCGGTTCGTTTTCCTTTCTCGCGGGAACGATGCTGTTCGTCCTGCAGATGAACGGCATCGCGCCGCAAACGATGATCACCACGCATGCCGTGCATTTCGGCGCGATTTTTCAGGAGGCGTTCCTGAGCTTCGCCGTCGCGTTCAAGATCAACGCGCTGAACACCGAGCTGCAGCAGCGCTCGCAGGCGCTCGAGACCGCCAACACCCAGCTTTCAGGGGAGGTCAAGCAGCGCAAGCAGATGGAGGCGGAGCTCGAGGTGCAACGCTCGATCGCGATTCATTCGGCCAAACTCCGCGCCGTCGGCGAGCTGGCGGCCGGCATCGCCCACCAGGTCAACAACCCGCTGGCCGTGCTACGCCTGAAGCTCGACAACCTCGGCATCCTGCTCCGCGGCGTCGCCATCTCGGAGAAGGACCGGACGATGCTCGAGGAGCACCTGACCGGCACCGATTCCCACATCACGCGTCTGGCGAAAGTCACGACCAGCCTGCTGCGCATGTCGCGCAACTCCGCCAACGACGACGTCTCGTACCTGCCGGTCGAGCACATCGCGGAGGAAGCGCTCGACATGTGCCGGGAGCGTTTCACGGCCAACGGCGTCAAGGTGAAGGTCAACGTCTCGACGGCCACCCACACGCTGCTGATCAAGTGCAACGCCACCGAGGTCTCGCAGGCGCTCCTGAACCTGCTGCTCAACGCTTACGACGCCGTTTTGGCGACCAAGGACCCGTGGTTGCAGATCGAAGGCCTCCCGGACGGCGACCGCGTTCTGCTTCAGGTGACGGACTCGGGGCCCGGCATTCCCGACACGCTGCGCGACAAGATCATGCAGCCGTTCTTCACGACGAAGGAACAGGGCAAAGGCACGGGCGTCGGCCTGAGCATCGCGCAGGACCTGGTGCAGCGCAACGGGGCCCAGCTCTATCTGGACACCCGCTGCCCGAACACCCGCTTCGTGATCGCCTTCTCGAAGGACGCCTCGAGGATCACCGAACTCCGGTGATCCCCGCCGCTCCAGTCGCTCAGTACTGGTAGATCATCGCCGCGAAGTGCGTGCCGGAGCCCGGGCTGTAGAACAGGATCTTGTCGCCCCGCTTGATCTTCGGTTCGACGTGGACGTAGTAGTCGATCAGGAACGCCAGGTCGGTCGCCCAAAGGTGGCCCGTGAACTCGACCGAGCTCAGGTTCTTGCTCCGCTCGATCTCGAGGTCGTGGCAGTAGAGATCGATCATTTTGAGGCCCGGTTGGTGGCAGATGAACCAGTCGATGTCGTTCGGGAAGATCATCGAGTCGGCCATCATTTCCCGCACCAGCTGCATGCCGCGCTTGTAGTAGTTCTTCGCTTCTTCGTTGCGCTTGAAGATCACGAATTCCTGCTTCTTCGTCACGACCGGGTTGTACATCAGGATCTTGTCGGCGTGGACCGAGTCGGTGTGCTCGGAGACCGCGAGCAGGTGCTCGTCGGCCGAAGCCTCCAGGATCACGGTCGAAGAGCCGTCGCCGAGGCAGCGGTGATCGCGGTCGGACTCGAAGCCCCGGTTGACCCAGTTGGTCGGGAGGACGAGCATGGCGCGCTTGTAACGGCCTGACTTCAGCATCGCGTCGGCGCAGTTCATCATCGAGACGAAGGACGCGCAGGCCGTGTCCATGTGCCAGCACGCCGCATTGTACGCTCCGATCTCGTGGGCGATGAAGCTGACGTCGCGCGGCGTCGTATAATCCGTGAACATCGAGAACGACAGCATCAGGTCGATGTCCATGGGACTCAGCTTGGCGCGGGCCAGGGCTTTGCGGGACGATTCCGCGCCCATCATGACGTTGGTCTCGTCTTCCGCGCTGTGGTGACGGGTCTTCACCCCGCTGAAAAACTCCTGGAGCTGCTCGCTGTATGGCAGGAGCTCGCCGGGCATGTCTTCGCTCTTGATGAGGGTTCTCGGGAGGTAGCTACCCGTGCCGATGATGCGACTTCCGGACATGACGAGGATCCTTTCCGCCCCGGGGGGCCTTTGATTTAGACGGCGAGTTCGGAGACGACGCCCAGGCGGCGCTTCGCGAGCAGGGGTTGAAGAAAGAGCCGACGCGTCGCTTCCAGAGGCGTCACCTGGTCAGCTTGCGCTTTTTGAAAAACATCGGTCAGCGTCTGGCCGATGCCCCGGACCTTTTTGGTCACGGCGGTGAGATCGTAGCCCCGGCTTTCGTGGTAGACCTCGATCAGGCCGCCGCCGTTGATGACGAAGTCCGGGCAGTAGAGGATGCCGCGCTCGGCAAGGTGGAAGGAATCGTCCTCCTCGTCAGTCAGCTGGTTGTTGGCCGAGCCGGCGACGACCTTCGCCTTCATCGACTGAATGACGCCCCGGTGGAGAGCCTCGCCCATGGCGCAGGGTGAGAAGACCTCGGCATCGACTCCGGCGATCTCGTCCAAAGGCACGACCGTGGCGGCATGGCGCGCCCGCATCAGTTCCGTCTTCGCGGGATCGACGTCGCTGACGACCAGGTCCGCGCCATCCATGTCGAGCAGGCGGCAAAGCTCCTGGCCGGTCTGGCCGACGCCCTGCACGGCGATGCGGTGGCCTTCGACGGAGTCGGAGCCGAAGCGCTGCTTCACCGCCGCCTTTATCCCGTAAAAGACCCCCAGCGCCGTCATCGAGACCGGCCCCGCGCAGCGCGTGTCGTACCCGGCGATGTGGGCCGTGTGGCCGCGGAGGAAATCGACGTCGCGCACCGTCAGGTTCATGTCTTGACCCGTGACGAAGAGACCGCCCAGCTGGTCGACGAATTTCGCGTAGCGACGGAGCTTCGCTTCGGTCATGCTTCCCGGTTGGCCGATGATCGCGCCTTTGGCGCCGCCGATCGGCAGTCGGGCGCAGGCCGCCTTGAACGACATCGCGCGGCTCAGTTTCACGACGTCCCGCATGGCGGCGGCCAGGTTCGGATAAGGACGCATCCTCGTGCCCCCCATTGCCAGACCGCTGGAAGTATCATGCAGGGCCACGCAAGCAGTCAGTCCGGATTCCCGGTCGTGGCAAAACAAAACCTGATCGTGCTCGGCTGCCAATCCCTTTAGTAGCTCGTCCATGTGCGTCACTCCATCCTTGGTAGTGGTTGTTCACTTCACTTTGAAAGCTTCGTCTTCTCTCGTCTTGCGAACGCGCGCGTAAACTTGCGGCAGATACGCGTCGTTGAAGCGCACGTCGAGCACGTAAGGCCGGCGGTCGTGGAAGTAGTCGGCGAGCGCCGCCTCGACTTCCGCGGGCGTCGACGCCACGCAGCCGTCCACGCCGAGCGTACGCGCGGTGGCCGCGACGTCGCAGTGTTTGAACTCGTCGCCGATGCTCGTCCCGTATTTTTCGGAAGCGCCCTGCTTTACCATGCCTAGTTTGTGGTCGTTCATCACGACCCAAAGCACCGGAATGCCGTAGTCAGCCGCGGTGGTCGCTTCGAAACCGCTCATCATGAAGCCGCCGTCGCCGCAAATGCACACGACCGGACGGTCTGGCCGCGCCAGCTGCGAGCCGACCGCCGAGATGACGCCGGAAGCCATGCATCCCGTGTTGATGTCGATTTGAAAATCCTGGCCGGAGCGCGTCGTCAGATAGTGCACGGCCCAGACGGCGTTGTTGCCCGAGTCGGCGACGAACACGGTGTCGTCCGGGCACTTTTCTTCGAGCAGGCGCATCAGGTCCATGGGAGCAATCCGGGCGGGGTCGTCTTTGTCGCGGACGACCGGCTGCTTCAGGGGCTTTTCGGCGGCCGCGCGGGCCGCGGCGGAAACCTCGCGGGTTTTGCCGGCAGGCGCGACGGCGAGGACCTGCGCAAAGAAGTGCTCGGCATCGTCGTGAATGGCGATCTCCGCCGCGTAATTCTTGCCGAGTTCGCGCTCGTCGAGGTCGACGTGAATCAAAGTCTTGGTCCCGACGAAGTCCGGCGAAAAGCCGCCCGTCGTGAACTCGTTGAGCGACGAGCCGACGACCAGCAGCACGTCGGCGACGTCGGTGAGGTAGTGATTTGCCCGCGGCGTGCCCGCGATGCCGACCATGCCGAGATCCAAGCCGTGGCCGGTCGCCAGCAAACCTTTGGCTTGCATGGAAGTGCAGAACGGCAAGTCGAGATCCTGCACGAAACGGCGCGCGGCGGAGGCGTGGCGGCGGCAGCCGCGGCCGAGCAGCACGAGCGGCGCTTCGGCGCCGTCGAGAATTCCACGCACGCGGCGCGCGACGTCGGCCGAGGTGCCGCGCGGCGGCGGCGCGGAGCGCAACGCGAGCTTCACCGGACGCTTCAGCTCCGCTTTCTGAACGTCGACGGGAAGGCTGAGGTGGACCGGCCCGAGGCGACCGGAGGTCAACGCCTCGTAGGCTTTTTCCAGCGCCGCTGGCAGCTCGTCGACGTCGTGCACCGCGAGGCTGAGCTTGGTCAGCGGGCGGTAGAGGTCGACCGCGCTGACGCTGCGCGTGCCCGTACCCGTCAGCTCCTGGAAAGCACCTTTGCCGAATTTTGTCGTCTCGACCTGTCCGGTGAGGACCAGAAGCGGCATCGAGTTGTAGTACGCCGAAACCACGCCCGGGACGAGATTCGTCGTGCCGGCGCCGCTCGTGCCGGTGCAGACGCCGAATTTGCCCGTGCTGAGCGCGTAGCCGTACGCCATCCAAGCCGCCGCGGCTTCGTGCTTCGTCAGCACGACGTCGAGTTCGTCGGTCGTGGTCGTGCCGACGAACAATGGATAGTTCGCGTAACCAGGGACACCGAAAATTCGGTCGACGCGGCACTCGATCAAAAAATCGCGGATGAGCTCGACGCCGTTCACGCAAGTCTCCTTTTTCCATTTTGTCGGGAGATGAATTCTCGATCGGTAATGTATGCAGACGACTCCATTCTGACAACCCGCCAGAAATACTACTAACTGAGTTAAGAAATCGAAGTCGCCTTGCGAAGCCGCAAAAACGTCGGGCATCATCGCACTTCGATCAACCCGCACAGCACCGGAGAGTTTCATGTCGCAACGCGTCGACACTGCGTCGTGGAATTCGGCAGCGAGCATTCCCCATCTGATGAAGCCGCCGCGCGTACCGGGCGCGCGGCCCGGCATCGGCCACTTGTTACGCTTCGCCAAAAATCCCGTGGCGCTCGCGCACGACGCCTACGCCAGCTGCGGCGAAGTCGCCGAGATCAAGCTGCCCGGAAAAAGCGCTTTTTTGTTCACCGGGCCGGACGCGCACGAGTTCGTGCTGACGGCGCCGGCCACGGACCTCAGCATGGCGGAGTTTTTCAAGTTCATTCTTCCGGCGTTCTACGGCGCCGGCTACCGCTACGACGCGGCCGTCGGATTCCCGTTTTCCTATCCCAAACTTTTCCTGCCCTTGATGACCGAAGCGAAGATGCGGTCCTATGCCCGAATCGTGCAGGAAGAATCCGCCGCTTTGCTGGAAGGCGGCGCGCGCGAGCTCGACCTCTTCGAGACCGGGAAGAAATTGTTTCTTCGCACCGCCACGCGCTCGCTCCTCGGCAGCGCCGTCGGCGAAGACCAGCTGCGCGAATTTTCCGGCTATTACTCGCAAATGCAGTCGGCGCTGACTCTGCCGGCGATTCTCATGGCCCGCGCTGGCCTGTCGGCGTTGTCGCCGGCTGAAAAGCCACGCCGCCGCATGGTCGCCCTCCTCGGCGCGATCATCCGGGAACGCCGCGACCACCTCGCCGGTACTCCGGACGGGGTCCTCGACGTGCTGATCCAGGCGAAGCTGCCGGGGGACCGCGCGCTGACCGACGTCGAGATCGCGGGCATGAGCATGCAGCTGCTATTCGCCGCGCACACGCCGGCTTCCGTGGCATTCGCCTGGACCGGCATAGAGCTGGCGCGCCATCCGGAAAGCGTCGCGCGGATCCGCCAGGATTTGCTGTCCGTGCCCGACCTCGGCGCAGCCAGCCTCACGGATTTCCGCAAGCTTGCCTTTTTGGATTGGTGCGTGCAAGAAACGCTGCGCCTCCACTGCCCCGCCGCATTGCACGTGCGCGCGGTCCTGCAGGACGTTCGCTACAAGGACTACCTGATCCCGAAGGGCAGCCTCGCGCTGATCGCGCCCGACGTGGCGCACCGGATTACACGTTATTTTCCGGATCCGGACCGCTTCGATCCGACACGGTTCTCGCCGGAGCGCACCGAACGCAAGGCGCATCCAATGGCTTTGATGACGTTCGGCGGCGGACCGAACCGCTGCATCGGGTCGGCGTTCGCCATGCTGCAGCTCGGACTCTCCTGGGCCAACGTGCTGGGGCGCTTCGACGTCGAAATCCTGGACGAGGTCGAGGAAACCTTTTCCGGATTGATGATGACGCCTTCCTCTCCGTGCCGGGCGCGGCTCACAAAGAGGCGCAACTAGTCGGTATGGCTGGTTAATTTCTGACGCCTGTCAAGAAACGTCAGCACTTCCCGATTCGTAGGAATGAAAACACGCTTATTTACCATCATCAGCATCGTCGCATTTGCCGGGTGTCAGCCTTCCAAAAAAGGGGGCAGCGACCCGGCACCTGCCAGTGAATCGACCGACACTTCGACGGCGGCGGCTGGCGCGGCCGCTTGTGCCGACGCCGCTGCCGCTGCCTTGCCAACGGCAGGTACTTTGGCGTTCAAACTGTCGCCACCCAACGTGGACCCCTGCTCCGTCTCGATGACGGTCGTCGGGAACGATGCGGCGCACGCGGTCCACGTCCTGCCCGACGGGTCGATCCTCGCGGAAGGTTTCGCGGACGCGAAAGCCGACGTGATCTTCACCGGAGAGCTCGCCGTCGCGAACGCCTTGACTCAGAGCGGCATGAAAGTGGGCCTCAGGCTGAACGCCGTGCAGACGTCGGCCAGCAGCCAGACGCAGATCGAAGTCGTGGAGCTGGTGCCGCTCGGCTCGATCAGCGGCAAAGCGACGCTCGTCGGCCAGACGACCCACGTCGGCATCGACGTCTACGTTCCCGGCACTTCGTTCGCCGCCAAAACCGACGCCACGGGAGCCTACAAAATCTCCGGCGTGCCGCAGGGCGACCACAACCTGCAGCTGGAAAAAATCCATTACCACTCGGGCCAGATCGGCCAGGTAAAAGTCGTGCACTCGGTCGACACGCCCACGAGCGACATCACTCTCCTTCCGGACCTCGGCGAGACGGCCGCGATCCTGGTGTCGCCGCGGCCAGGAACGGCCGCAGATCCTTTGACCAAGCTGACGGTGACGTTCGCCGTCGTTCCCAAAGGGCGACCGGTCCTGATGAAGATCGGGGAGAACCCGCTGTTCCCCAACCAGGAAGCCAAACCCTTCGTTTCGACCGGAATCTACACGTTCCTGGTCGACGAAGGCTTGAAGGCCGGCGGCAAAGCGTCACGCAAGCTCTACATTCAGCTCACCGAAAACGGCGTCACCAGCCTCCTCGAGAAGGCCGTCGAAATTGACCTGTTCCGCGGGCATGCCTTGACCGTCTCGCCTTGGCGGGTCGGCGTCGACGCGGCTCCGACGTTCCCGGTCTCCGGCCTTGCCGTACCGGAGGAAACGGGCGCAACGATGATCTTCTCGACCAACGCGGACTTTTCCGGAGCTTTAGCGGCGCCGGCGGCCAGCACCTATGCGTTCGTCATGCCCAACGACGACTCGTCCTGCGGTCCGCACACGCTCTACTTCAAAATGAAAGTTCTGGCCGACATCACGAGTCCCGTGCTCTCGGAGAAAATTCTCTATCGCTGCTATCAACCGATGGCGGCTCTCAATGCGCCGATGGACCGCTACAACACGCTCCACGCCTTCGACGGCAATAGGTTCTTCGTGTTCGGCGGTTCCCGCGACGACACCGTGCTGCTTAACACCGGGGCCGTCTACGACCTGGACGCCGACGCCTGGACGCCGATCGCGGCG
>JAYVBB010000540.1:0-2706 GCA_043750715.1 Pseudomonadota bacterium
CCATAGGACCCAAAGCTTACTGCATCTTGAAGAGGATGTTGAGCGTCTTGTCTTCCGAGTTCACGACCATCCGGCAAACGTTTTTGTAGTCGCCGCTGCAAAGTCCAAGCTTTTGATAATCGCCGACTTCTTTGCCCTTGTAGGTGATCGCGCCGCTGAGCGCGTCGACCCTGAGCCGGATCGGGTTGGTCGGCGTGCCGGCGATCTCCAGGCGGAAGTCCGCGAAGTCATTCCCCGCCAGGGCGAACTCGATGGCGTAGCCGGAGTACGAGACGAGGCTCGTGTAACTCGCGTTCGGGTCGGCCGGGTAGTTGCGGAACTCCGCTTCGGTCAAGCCGAGGACGAGGCGCTTGTCGGCCTCGACGTAGTTCAGCGCGCAAACGTCGACGTATTGCTGGGAGCAGAGCGTGATCTTGCCGTCCTTCAGCTCTCCCACGGTCTTCACGCCGTGCGTGGCATGCGTGTAGGTGAGCTTGCCCGAGCCGGCGTCGTAGCCGAGCGTGAGGCCCTGGGTCACGCCGGTTTCGCCTTGGAGAATGCCGACCAGTTCGATGTTGGCGCCGTCGATTGTATAGAACGCCTTGACGACGTTTCCGGTCGCATCGACGAGTCCGCCGACGGTGAAGCCGTCTTCGGTGGTACCTGCCGGCTCGGCGGGAGCGGGCGTGGCGGTGTCGGCTTCGGCCTGCTGCTCGTCGCCCGGATTCGTCGGGATGTCGACCGGCTGCTCGACGGGAACGCCTTCGTCGCCTGCTTCCAGTTCAACCAGTTTGGCTTTCGGCGTCGCCTTCGGAACCGCGGTGGATTTCAACGGTGCGACGTAGTCGAGGTCGACGTTGACGTCGAACGCGATGTCGTAGAACTCCGCGCGGCGGAAGTTGTTGAACCAGGCGAGCGTCATGCAGCTGTATCCTGCGGCGCCCCAGCCCGTGCCCCAGGAGTTCTTGATGATGAAGCACATGCCGCCTTCGTTCGGGTACTTCTTTTCGTCGAGCTTGCGCGCGCCGACGACGAGAAAGGCGTGGCCGCCTTGCTTCGGCTGATTCTTCGACTTGGCGAAGGTGATCATGCCGTCGTTCTTCATCCAGCCGTCGGTCAGCTCGGCCGCGACGGGAACCGGCAGGTCCTTGTCCTTGAGGTAGTTGAAGATGTCCTGGGCCTTGAGGAGGGCGTTTGAATGCCACTCTTTCTTGTTCCCCGCCTTGATGTAGTACCAGGTCTCGGAGAGCGACGTGACTTTCACGGAACCGTGCTTGCAGGAAGCCTTCTGCGCGATCTGCAGCTCGTTCTTGCCGTTGGTCGCAACGTAACCGCAGTCGGACTCGAGCGGGATGTTGAACTCCGGTTTTTGCGAAGGAGCGGTCGTCCCGTCTTTGCCCATGCTGAGCGAGTAGCCATTGTACCAGGACGAGCCGCCGTCCTGACCAACGACGCCGCCGCCGGTGTCCCAGAGCTCTTTCTTGCTCATCATGTAAAAGCGCTGCTCGGACAGGTCGAGGGTCGTCAAGCGCGAGGTGTGCTTCTTCAGAGCCATGTACTCGAGGTAGCTGACGCCGGTGTGCGCCGCGCAGGTGCCGCGCTCGCCCTGTTGCTTGACCGGGATGTTGGTGAGGCGACTGATCTTGAACTCGGCCTTGTTCGCCCAGCTCGTGGCGTCGAGTTTGACCGTGTCCTTCTTCGGATCGAAGGTCGCCGGATCCGTCGAAAGCGGCGGGTCGGCGAGGCTGAACCCGTCCGGAATCGAGCGCTCGGCCGCGGTCGACCCGAGGGTGTCGGCTTTTGGCAGCTCGAATGCCGCCGTGTCGATCGCCAGCTTTTCTTTTTCGCCGGACTTCAGAAAGTTCAGCGTCGCCGAGTCGCCTTCGAAATAATGCTCTTCGCCTTCTTCCGCCTCGGCTTCGGCGTCCTCGGCAAGCGTCAGGGCCTTGCTGACGGCGTCGGGATCCTGGGCCGCGACGTCGTAGCCGCTCGCGAGGAACTTCGTCGCCTCGGTGCCTTCGACCGCGGTGTAGGGCTCGTTCGGATCCGGCGTGTCGGTCGACGCCAAGTCGCTCGCGTCCTTCTTGCCGCAACCGATGGCGATCAGCGAGACGATGAGAGCGGTGCGAAGTACCACGGGAGCCTCCCTATATAGTAATGATCCTTTTTCGTCAGGGACCGCCAATCCCTGAACGATCCGCCGTGGCCAGACGTTGGCATAAAGGAAAAGGGGAAGGCTTTTGGCCTTCCCCTTCGGGATACTTAACTCACCCCGGGCAATCGCCGGGTCTGACTCAATGGGCGGCGGCGCCCAGGCTCCAGTTTTCAACGGCGGCCGTCGAGTAGAACTGGTGTCCGGTCGTCTTGAAGCCCGTGAGCTTCGACGGAATGATGACGATCTCGGCGCGGAGGTAGAGCGGGAGGACCGGCACTTCTTCCGTGTAGATCTTTTGCAGCTCGGCCATCATCGCTTTGCGCTTGTTGAAGTCGAACTCCTTGAAGACGTCTTCGAGGATCGTGTCGACGCGCTTGTTCGACCAGCCGCCGGAGTTCTGGCCGGCCCAGGCGTTCTCTTTGCTCGGAATTTCTTTGGAGTGCAGCGTCGAACGCGGCGGGCTGTCCGGGCTGGATTGCGGTGGTGGTGGGTGCAGAGATTGCAGCGCTGTGCAAACCCTGGGTCGCGACACTGGCGCACCTCGCCGGCATCAAGAGCGCGCCGCAAAACGC
>JAYVBB010000541.1:0-5304 GCA_043750715.1 Pseudomonadota bacterium
GACTTCGAGCGTCGCCGCGTCGAAGAGGGGCGAACCGGAGTTGCCGCCGATCGTGTCGCAGTCGTGGACGAAGCTGTTGGGGTTTTTCTGACGCTCGTAGGCGTGCGGATCGTCGCTGCCGTCGCCGCCGTTCGGAAACGCGGCGGGGCGGGCGTGGCACGGGGTGAACACGCCGTCGGCCTTGTTGCGGTAAGAGATCTTCTTGTCGAGGCCGCCCGGCTGGCCGATCAGCACGATTTCTTGCTGATTCGGCGTGAAGCTTTTGGCCAGGCGCAGAGGAACCAGCTCCGCCGGCACTTCCTCCTTCAGCTCGATGATCGCCAGGTCGTGCGCCATGTTTGCGACGACGATGCGCTTGCAGTGGAAGAGCTGCGCGGGCGGGCGCTTGTAGCCGGCGTAGCCGACGTTCTTCTGCTTGTTGAATTTGATCGTCATCTGGTCGCAGACGATCTGGTCGAAGTCGTCGTAGACCTTCTCGCCGTGGCCGACCTTGAAGTCGTTGACCACACAGTGGTGGTTCGTGATCATGTGCTTCTGGGTCACGAGCCAGCCCGTGCAGCCGTCTGAGATCACCGCGACGGAGTTGATGGCTTGGACCAGCGCCGGATTGGATTCCGCCGTGATCGAGTTGGTCTGGAGGTACGCCTCGACGTCTTCGTAGTCTTCGGAACCGACCAGCGACGCCGTGGTGCTACCGTCCGGCGCCGTGTCCTTCTTGGGAAGGCAGCCGGCGAACGCGACGAGCGACAAAGCGGTGATGACACGCGGGGTCCGGTGAATCATGGGCAACCATCCTATTTGGCAAACCTATGGCCCACTCATCGGCTGTTTCGCCTAATCGCTTAAGCAAAATCGCCGTAACCTACAGTAATATTGTACTTATTCGACGGGACGATCGCCGAGGCAGACGCTGCGGTCGATCTCTTCGCCCTCGAGGTCGACGTTGCTCACGACTTCCTGGATCAGACCCTGGAAATCGTCCTTGCCGCCGTGAAACGAAGCCATGAAGTCGCCCGGGAAACGTCGACCGACTTTCAGAGTGTCGGAAGGGCGGTTGGCCGTCGGCATGTCGATCCCGTCCGGACCGCCGTGCTGGTGGCAGCCGATGCAGTTGGTCTTCCCGCCGTGCGGCATGTGCTCGATGAACGGGTTGCTGCACCAGGTCGCGGGCTTCATCGCGCGGTAGCTCGCCTTCAGCGCTGCGAGCAGATCGGTCGGCAGATCGCCTTTGTTCGCCTGGCCGCCAGTCACCAGCGGGTCTTTTTCCTCGAACGTCGACGCCACGCACATCTTGTAGTTGGCGTAGAGAGGATCGATTTTTTCGACGAGATCCTTGGGACGGTCGGCGCCGAAGTCGCGGTCGGGCTTCGGCGACCACCAGACGCTGACCCACATCCACTCGGGTATTTCCTTGGTCGTGATGTGCATGCCCGTAAGCGCGTATTCACCGCCGACGGTGTCGCCCTGGCGATAAGTGAGGCGGTAGATCCTGGATCCGGCGTCGCCGGTGAGGTTGACGACCGGTTCGCCCGGCGTCGCTGCCGTGCGCCACATGTTCTTGCCGGGAGGCGGCGCGTTGAACATCTTGCTCATGCCGAGGGCCGAGGTGTCGAACGCCATGGCACCGGACTGGATCTTGTTGAACGTCGGCTTCACCGCGACGGCGGCGGGCGGGAATGGCTTCCCGAAGCAGTCGCCGATCACGTCTTCGGATCCCGGCGCGGGCTCGACCGAGCCGTCGCAGTTGTAGACCGCCGCGGCGTTCTCGAGGTAGTGGCCGATGAGGGCAGGGCTGTAGAGCGACATGCCAGTGCCGTCGACGCCGTTGAGTCCGGCGAGATCGTTGCTCGTCTTCAGCTGGGACAGGAGCTCTCTGAAACGGCCCTCTGTCCAGGCCGTGCCGAGATCCTGCCGGGGAAATTCCGCGATCACCTTTTTCACCCGGGCCGGGTCGACGACGAACGGCGAGGTCGTGTCTTTGAACGATTCCCTCTCCTCGGGCGCCAGCTCGCAGCGGTAAAGGACCTCGAACAGGCGCTGAAACTCCGTCCGGTCGTACCAGGTCTGCCAGGCGGCGAGCTTCCGGGTGCCGAACTCGCCCATGTCGATGTTGGTGGGCTTCATCGTCTCTTCGACGATGCGCCAGGCCTCCTGGCGGCGCTTGACGACGCTGGCGTTGACCTCGGCGGCCTTGACGTCGCCGGCCTTGTAGTCGACCCCGTTGCCCAGAATCCGCCGGGCGAACTGCTGGGCCTTGGGTTCCGACCCTTCGGTCCTTTGCCTGCAACCGACAAAGGAGATTAGGGCAAATACCCAAATAGAGGCATGTAGGCGTTTGGGGAGCATCATTGCTATAATTCTCCCACGAATCCCATTCGAAATACACTGCAGTGTGATGGAGTAAGTCCATGCGTAAGGGTCTGTTGGCGGTCGGAGTCTTGGTCTTGTCGGTTCAGTTGGCGGGTTGTCGCGAGCGCACGGGCTCGACTTCCTTGAAAGGCGACGAGGGCGACGGCAACGCCCAGATCGTCGCGCAGCTCGACTCGTCGTGCGCCGAAGCCGGCTGCCACGAATCGGAGAACAATCAGCTGCCGCGTTCTCAGCTGATCCTCATGGCTGATCAAACCAAACGCGTCACGGATTGCCTGAACAATCCGGAGAACGCCGACCCCGCGAAGAAAGTGACGTGCTTCCGCTCCGGCGGCGCCGCCTTCTCCCGCGCGATCGGCGTTTACCGCGCGATGGTGAAACACGAATCCCTCGCGAGCATCGTCAAGGACTCGGGCGCGACCGAAGTCCAACAGAAGCAATTCGCCAAGCTCATCATGCCTCCGGGCAGCGATCAGAGCGTCTTCGAGTCGGTCGAAGCCTGGCAAAAAGTCCGCGACTGGCTCGCCGCGCAGCCCCCGGCGTACAACGGCATCAATGCCGCGCGCCCCGCCGCCGAAGCGGAAGGCAAAGACTGCAAGGAGTTCATCTCGCCCGAGCTGACCGCCCACGTGCAGTCGCTGCAAGGTCCCAAGGCTTCGACCTGGACCAAAATCCACCGCGACAACAAGCTGCCGATGTTCGGCTGCCCCGAGAAGAAAGACTACCCGAAAGACCCGCTGGCCTGTCTCACCGCCTTCCCGGACCGCGCCGAATGGGCCGCGAAAAACCCGATGGCCGGCGTCACCGCATTCAAGCTTCGCGAGCTCCGCAAGATGCCGGGCTTCACCAGCTTCTGGACCCGCAGCTCGCCGGACGGCCGCTTCGTCGGCAACGGCGGCGCTCCCGATGAAACGCGCACGACAGGTGGCGACAACACACGCCGCACCGGCCGCCGCGACAATACGGTCAGCGCAGGCAACGCCGTCGGCGTAGTCGGCGGAGGCAACGCGGGCAACGACGACGGCGACCTGAGCCTCGGCGCCGCGATCGACGACCTTGCCGTGAAGAACCGGCGGATCCTGGTCACCGCCAGCTACGACCCGGGCTTCTCACCGGACAACACCAAGTTCATGTTCGTCGGCGAAATCTGCCCCATGCAGCAGCTGCGCAACACCAAGCTCAAGAACGTCAACACGGACGATCCGAAGAAGTCGGGCTGCTTCCGTGGCGACATCTCGACCTACCAGAGCATCGGCCAGACGACGGGCGCGGGCGAAGCCTTCACCGTCATCAACCCGGGCAACTATGAAGTCGACAACAGCGGCGGCAGTCCCGACGGCGCGGCCGATCCGCTCTTCGTCCCGACCAACGAAATGACGATCCACAACTTCGCCAAGGAGGCTTCCGGCGCCTTCAAGGACACCGCGGTGGTCGCCGCGACGCCGAACGAAAGCCAGCCCTCGATCAGCGTCACCTCGGAGCTTCTCGTCCAACGCTTCAGCCCGAAACGGGCCAACGACAACAACTTCGGCGGCGGCAACGACGGCGGCTTCGCCGACGGCGAAGGCTTCGGTCCGGCGGTGGAACCCCAACCGGCTGTCGATCCGGTCAACGGCGGCGGCGGCGACGCCGTCCAACCGGGTGAAGGCGCGGTCCTCCCCGACAGCGCGGTGGTCAACGGTGGCGGCGGACTCAACCTCGCTGGCAACAATGAGTTCGACGCCGTCATCAAGAAGACCGGTTACCGCGTCCGCTTCGTCGACAAGCTCCGCACCGGCGGCGCGGCGTACGATGCGGCCGGCGACACGACGACGAGCGAGATCTGCCTGAAGGGCAACAAGGCGATGATGTCGTTCGACGACCGCTTCATCGTCACCCACCACGCGATCGACCAGGAAGACGACGCGGCGAGCGCGGGCAAGCACTCCGACATCTGGCTCTACGACATCCTGAAGAAGCAGGCGGTTCGCGTCACCCAGACGCCTCCCGGCACCTTCGCGCTCTACCCGCACTTCCGCGCTGACGGCTGGATCTACTTCCTCGTCCGCGAATGGGACGCCGCCGGCCAGGTCCGCAACGACTACATCATGGCGAGCGACGCGGCCCTGCAGATGGCGAAAGCCCAGTAAGTCCGTTTAGAGTTGTAACTTGAGACCAGCGAACGTACCCCGTTCGCTGGTTTTTACGTTTTCGACGTCCCGCGCCAGCGTCCACTGTTCCTGGTACACGCCGCCCATCAGCCGGATCAGCGAAATTTCGACGAATCCCATGTAGTCGTAGTAGGTGCCCGAGAGCGACTCGGTGCCCTTGGCGCCCGAGGAGTCGCCGTATTTGAGCACGTTGCCTTCGGCGCCGAGCCAACGGAACACGTAGAGCTGGAGCTCCGCGCCCGCGACGATGCCCTTCTGGGTCGTCGTCGCGCTTTCGGCGACGCTGTCGAGGATCGAGTTCTTGGTCGAGTAGCGCCCGTACTTCAGCACGAGCGAGGAGTCCTGGATGTTGCGACCAAAGATCCGCAGGTTCCCGGTGTAGTACTCGTTCTCGAGCCCGCGCTCGCCGAGCGGGTCGGTGGCGACTGGATCGGCAATGGCGGACGTGCCGCCGTCGGTCGCTGCCGCCGTGGCTGCCGTCGTCTGCTTCTGGGCAAAACTGCCCGACGTTCTCTTGTAGCCCTCGACGCCGAGGTCGACGTTCAGCGTCCGGATGCCGACCGTGCTGGATATCAGGTTGGTGAGCCAGAGCTGGCCTTTCCCCGCCGCACCCGTGAGGCCGCCGTCTTCCGACTGGCCGTTACCTGCCGTGTAGTTGTATTGCCCCTGCGTCATGCCGTAGCTGAGCATCAGCTCCGGCTGGAAATGGTCCTTTTTTGGATCCGAGAACAGGGCGAGCCAAAGATCCATCATGCGCATACGCTCTTTGATCTTCAGCCACTCG
>JAYVBB010000542.1:0-7577 GCA_043750715.1 Pseudomonadota bacterium
CATAGAAATATCATGTCTTTAGATGCCTGTTCATTCGATTCGCTTAGGTTCACTTATACCAATGCCGGGCTTAACGTCCAAGAGCAATACGGCATTACCATAGAATGAACAGGAAAGTGCCCGGCCATCGGCATTGACCGCGACCTGGTAGAAGGACTCGGCAGGCTTCTGGTTGAGGCCGGTGTCGACCAGGCCCGTCTCCGGATCCTGGTGGGTCTCGGCGAACCAGGACGTGTCGTCCAGCACCTGGGCGCCGATCGAGAAGTAGGTTTCGGAGCGCACCCAGTTGATCAAGTCTCTGAAATTATTGACGACTACGGTTTTCTGGCCGGCGATGTTCTGGATCTCGAAGTCGCCAGGGAAGCTCCGGCTGGTGGCCTGGGCCCCTTTGAAGCCGTAGACCCTCTCGAAGCTCATGATGTCGCCGGTGGCCGGGGACTTGAGCGTCTCGGCGTTAGTGTGGAGGTCGCCCGTGATCGTCACCCGGACGATCTGGTTGGCGAACGGGCTTTTGTCGGGGTTCCCCCGGTGGGAGAGGTAGAAGACGTCCGGGTCGGCCGGGTCCTTCTTCGCCTCGTAGAAGTTGGTCCGGTAGTACTTGTACGTGTTGAACGAGTAGAACTCGCTCGGATCCGGCGCGCCGTCGTAGTTGGCCAGGCGGAAGTAGATCCAGCGGAGCTCGGATTCGACGATCGGGTCGGAGCTGCCGCGGTACGGGAAAGCGCAGTTTTCTTCTTCCGTCACGATACAGCCGGGAGCGGCCTCTTTTTCCTTGGCGATGTCGTAGACGAAGAACTGGAAGGTCTGGCGCTGGCTCTTGTTGCTCTGCACCCGCTTGCTGTTCTCGTAGTCGTCGGGGACTTCGTTTGGAATCGATTGGTCGCCGTTTTTCACTTCTTTGACGAGGTTGTCGAACGACACCCGGTCTTCCAGCTCGCGGTCCGCCGTGCCTTGCTTGTCCGCGTCGGTCTTGAAGCCGAGCAGCAGGTCGCGCTTGGTATCTAGGATCATCGCGCGGCGGGCGGCCCCGTAGTAGCGCACTTCCTTGAGGGTCGAACCGGCGCGCGGCTCGGCGAACTGGCCCTGCCAGAGCGAGCCCGTCGTGCAGGCGACGAAGAAGTAAGGATAGCCCTTTTCCGCGACGGCGTTGAACGGGCTGCAGTCGATGTTCAGCTTCGCCGTCTGGATGGGGTTGGCCGGGTCGCTGATGTCGAAGAGGAGGACGTGGGCGCCCTGTTCCTCGTCGGGGAAGTCGGCAGTGACGATCAGGTCGGAACCGGCGACGGTAAGGCTCCGGCCCATGCGCGGCACTTCCACGGCCTTGATCTTGTTCCCGTCCTTGTCGATCACGAGCAAGGAACCGACATCGTAGGTGCGGTCGAAATCGGCGTTCAACACGTAGAAGTAATTGCCGTCGTCGGAGACGCCGACGTCGATCGGACTCGCGATGCCCGTGCCGAGGCTCGGGAATTTTTCTTTCGACTTGCAGCCGGCGAGCGAAAGGGCGCAGAGGGCTAGAGCGGCGAGGCGTTGCATGATCAAGTCCTTTCAGAATCGGACCTTAGAATGTCACGCCCCGGCATGAAGGGGGAAGGCTTATTTTGGCGTTGGCGGGGGCTTCCCGCTTGGGTATGAAAGTCTGAAGTTCTGACACAGAAAGGCTTCCGCACATGGCATCTCTCAATCGCGTCGTCATCATGGGCAACCTCGGCCAAGACCCCGAGCTGCGTTACACCCAAAGCCAAACGCCGGTTTGCACGCTGAGCGTCGCGACGACTGACTACCGGACGAGTCCGGACGGCCAGAAGCAGGAATTCACCGAGTGGCACCGTGTCGTCGTGTGGAGCAAGCAAGCAGAGAACTGCGCCAAGTATCTCGCCAAGGGCCGCAGCGTCCTCGTCGAAGGCCGCCTGCAGACTCGTTCGTGGGAAGACAAGCAAGGCCAGAAAAAATACGTGACGGAAATCGTCGCGCAGAACGTGCAATTCATCGGCGGTCAACGCGACAAGGCGGCCGGCGCGCAAGCGGATCGCCCGCAACAAGGCCGCGAGCAGCAGCAACAGTCGACCTACGACGAACAACCGAGCGGCAACTTCGGCGCCCCGGAAACGCCCGGACTCGACGAAATCCCGTTCTGAACAGGATTTCGCAAGCGCGCTGATTTGGCGCGGTGTTCCCTAGATAAAATGCCTGCCGGAACACATTGTTCGGTGGGTATCTTGAAATCGAAAGTGCGCACGAGCTATAAACAGGTGAACGGCAACCAAGGGGGCCAGCACCATGAAAAAGCTCGTAGCGACCTTTCTGTTTCTGACCACCTTCGGCGCCCAGGCGCTGGCTGACGATCGCACCGGCCCGTCGAACGACGTTCCGGATTCGGTCACGGTTCGCGGCTTTGCCTATGCCGGCACGGGCTGCCCTGCCGAGACGGTGCGCGGACGCTTCCCCGTGGAAGGCCTCGAGTTTCTGATCACCTGGGGAGGCTTCCAGGCGCAAGCGGGCGTCAACATCCCGTTCCGCGAAGGCCGCAAGAACTGCCAGCTGAACCTCGACCTCGCCTACCCTGCTGGCTGGCAGTACACGGTCGAGAGCACATCCTACCAAGGTACCGTCCAGGTCGAGGAAGGCACGCAGGCGGTCGCCGCCAGCTACTACTACTTCCAAGGCTCGGACCAGACCGTGCGCTTCAGCACGCTGTTCGAAGGTCCGGTGCGCCGCACTTACCGCGTGACCGACTCCGTCGCCGACGAAGAGCAAGTCTGGTCGTCGTGCACCGCCGACCGCTCGCTGAACATCAACTACAACGTCCGCGTCTCGACGCTGACCGACGGCCAGGCCACGGGCAAGATCGCCTTCGGCGTCGAGCGCGACGGCGATCCGGCCGGCACGCTCCTAAAACTCAAATGGCGCCGCTGCGAGTAGGCTCGCAGCGCCCGTTCATTTCTTTTTCTTAGAGCCGCTTTTCTTGGCGGCTTTTTTGATTTGGGCGAGGACCTTCTTCAGCTTCTTGATCTCGGCGGCCTGGTCCTTCACTTTGCCTTGCAGCGCTTTGATCTGGGCCTTGATGTCGCGGAGCTGTTTGCCTAGCGAGTCGATCTTGAGCTGCGCGCCTTCGAGCTCGGACTTCAGCTTGTCTATCTCTTTGGCGTGCTTTTTCGAATCCTTCTCGAGCTTCTTGAGTTTCTTCTGGATTTCGCGGCGGTCGTTGTTGCGCGCCTTGAGTTCTTTGCGGACCGAGTCGAGCTTCGCTTTCAACTCCTTGAGTTGATCCTTGAGGCTCGTCAAGCCCGCCTGGCCGGCGTCGATTTTGACTTCGACGTCTTTCTCGGTCGCCGTCGCGATGTCGATGCCCATGGACGCCGGATCGACGGTCGAGGTGTCGTCCGCGGCAACTTCGGTGTTGTCGTCCACTTTCAGGACGTCTTCGGCGACGGGAACGATCGCGGTTTCTTCCGACCAGGAAGTGGCTTCGCCCTTTTGGTTTTGCGCTTGGATGACGAAGGTGACGAGTTCCACGTCCTCGGCCAGGGACTTGACGACCGGCGTGGGATTTTTCAGCGGATGGAAGCGCTCCTGGCCTTCCTTGAGGATGTCGCCGGTGGACGCGTCGACGTAGCCAAGGATCTCACCGGTAGCAGGCATCACGATTGCGATCGAGTAGAGCGTGTCGCCGGGGTTGCCATTGGCGTCGATCTCGAGCTTGACGGTGCCGTCGTCCTGCTGCTCGGCGGACTTGATCTTCGGCTCGGCGGCGAGGGTGACGACCATTGCGATGTCGACCGTTTTCGTTTCTTCGACGAAAGTGACCTTGTATTCGGTATTGGGAGTCAGCTCGACTTCTTTGACGTCGGCGACCGGAATCTGCTGGCCAAGGTCGGTTTCGAGCTGCGCGGCGACGGAGGCGCTGACGACTTCGGGAGTCTTCGCGGACTCTTCCGCTTTGACCGTCTCTTCCGCTTTGACCGGCTCTTCCGCTTTGACCGACACTTCGACGGTTTTAACCGTCTCTTCGGCGGCCGTTTGCGTAGAAGCTTCGTAGGACACCGGCGTCGCAACGACGGGGGCCGAGCCGGACTCTTCCTCGGCGACGACGGCGGCGGCTTGGATTGGCTGCGGATCGGCCAGGATCGCCGCGGCGGTTTCGCCTACGGCGACCGTCTCGTTGCTACCGGGCAGCTTCACTGCCGGGAACTCGACGAGTTCCGGAGGCGTAGTGCGCTGCTCGTCGACGGCCGGTTGAGTGGCTGCAGGAGCCGTTTCGATGACGACGGTGACGTTCGGATTCGTCGGCGAGACGACTTCCACGTGCGTCGACGAGACGGCGAGGTTTTCGCCCTTCTTGGTCTTCTCGGGTTTCTTGGTGACGCCCGCATGCGTGTCGACGGTGGACTTCTCGGCCGGCACGGGGTCTTTCACGACCGGCTTTGGCGTCGTGACCTTGGTTTCTTTTTCCGCCGCGGGGGTGGAGTTCGCGCTCGGCGTGTTCACGGTGATCTGAGTCACGTCGGTGCGCGCGTTGCTCGAATCGGTCTTCGACTTCGGGCAGCCCGAAACGACGAGTCCGGAAGCGACGATGATCAGTCCTGAAAACTTCGTTGAAATCCGCATACAAACTTCCTTTGATGCCTCCCGATCCCGGGGGTCAAAGGGCTTGTTCGGAGCAAATTGGTCGTTCTTTAGAAGTCTTTATAAAGACCAGTGATTTCAGACGGTTTCTGATTCACAGGTTATAGTGGAGCATCAGCGTCAAAAGGGAGCCAGGCTCGTCGGACCAGGTTCTGTCCAGCCGCTTCTGAGCCTGGGCCAAGAGCTCGAAGTGAGGCCGCGGAAACCATTGCACGCCCGGTCCAGCTGCCCAGTAACGGTTATCGTATGTGCCATCGGTCGTCACGCTCGACTCGTAAGTCGCGAGCAAGTGAACGCCTCGCGCCATTTCCCACCCGACTTTGTCGGCTGAAACGAAGCGGCTCGTGTCTTGAGTCGAGGCGTCGTCCTTCTCCACGGCTTTCTTCGTTTCCTTGTCGAACTCGGCCAGCAAGTAAGTCGTGGACGTGAGTCCGGTCGTCACGAACGCGCCAGTGACGTTGCGTTCCCAAACCGTTCCTTTGAGCATCATGGCGTTCAATCCGATCTGGCTCTTGCCGCCGGCATAAAGCGCCGAGCGGGCGACGAACCCCCTTTCCTCGTCGGAAATCTCTCCCGGGCGACCCAATACGGCGTCTAGAATGACCTCACCCGTTTCACCGACGACGCCTACCTCTGCGTTCAGGGTTTGTTGGCCCTCGTTGAAGCCGAGACCGCGGCGCGTGACGATGGCGTGATCCGGTCGATTGATGCCGAATGCGGGGAAGAACCGGCCGCCTCGCGCGAAGACGTGTTCGCCGACGTTGCCGAGCACGTAGAAGGTTTGGGATTGAATGTCCTTGTCGTAGGTGCCGAGCGAGGCGACGGCCGTGACGAGACCGTTCCATGTCACCCCACCTTGCAGCTCCGCCTGCATGGGAATGACGCCTTTCTCCTTGTAGACCTGCGTGTCTTTTTGGAACGCGAGGCTCCGGAACTCGCCGCCCGCGATGAGCCAAGCGGGAAGCTGCGTATCCTTGTGCAGGAGACCGGCTTCCCCTTTGCTACTCCACGTGCTGAGGAGCTCCTCGGCCGAGCCGCGTCCGTAAGGGGTCAAAAGACCGCCGCCCGTCGGACTTACATGGCACGAGGCGCAATTCGCATAGCCATAGCGAACGTTTTCCGGGTAGGCGAACGACCGGCCCGACCAGAGGGCGGCGAGAATCAACATCGACCACTTCAATGACCGCATGGGGACCTTCATTTTGCTTTGAACTTACTGTGAATTTTGACGGTCTCGGCAACCGTAACGCCCATGAAGCTCGGGATGTCGATGCCGAAATCCGAAAGCTTCACCTCGAAGTCGGTTTCGCCGGAGACGGCGTTGCCGTCGCGACTCAGACTGAGCTCGAGCTCGACGGGTTTCGTGACGCCATGGATCGTGAGGCTCCCCGGTACCTTCACCGTTTTTGGCAGGCCGTTCCCGGGAAGTTTGACGTCCCCCGCGTGGAAGGTCGCATCGGAATACTTAGCGACCTCGAGGTACTTCTCTTTCATGTGCTGGTCGCGCAGGTCGATGCCGGTTTTCAGATCGGTCAGCGGAACCCTGACGTCAGCCGAAACGAGGCGGGCGTCGCCGTCGAGGGTGAGGCTGCCCTGCGGTTTGCCGCCTTCGCCGTTGATGCGCAGGAACCCCGGCTTGCCGATGGCGGAAAAGTCCGCCGAGCTATCTGGAGTCAGGGTCATTTTTACTTCGGCGGCGACTGCTTTGACGCCCACCAGCCACGAGACGAGAGCCAATCCGAACGGGGCGAGCTTAGTCATTGGGGGCTCCGTTGCTGATCCAGGTTTTGACCGCGGCGATCTCTTCGTCGGTAAGTTTGCCGCCGTATTTCGGCATGCCGCCGGAGTCGATTTCCTGAAACAGCAAGCTTGCTTCAGGCTTGCCGGCGACAACGAGATCTCCCGCCACTTCTTTATACAAGACGATCTTGGCGTGGCAGGTCGCGCACCGCGGTTTGAAGATGCGGTCGCGCAAGGCGGTGAAGTGAGGGGGATAGGCGTCTTCAGCGGGGACCGAAAGTTCACGGGAACCACAACTTGCTGCAAAGACGACCGAGACGATGAGGGCAAACGACGCAACTGAGCGCACAGGTCCTCCTGGATAGATGGCTCCAGGCTAGTCCTAATCAACCAAGGCGCGATACCAGGCAAAGGTACTACGTCAAGACTACCTTTGATATCAGCGAGATGCTGCTGCCTATCGGGCGAACGACGGATGGCCCTTAAAGGGACACCCTAGAAGCGAACGCCGAAGCCGCCCATTAAAGTCAGGAAGTTGTCGAAGCCGGCCTCGGTCCCGAGCAGCGTGTAGTTGTCGAGCGAGGCGTTGACCACGAAGCGTTTCAAAAAGTGGAAGCGCTGGCCGACGGAAAGGTGGACGAGCACGTTCGTCTCGGCTTGCGGCACGGGCCGCCCGTCGTCGCCCGTTTCTTCGACGTTGGAGGTGCCGGGGTTTTTCGACGCATCGCAACCGTCGACCTTGTCAGGCTTTGCCTCTTTCTTGACGCAGAACGTGCCGCGCGAGGACTTGTCCGAATCGCCGATCGTCGTTTGCTTTGGGTAGAAGTCCGACATGGCGACGCCGCCGCCGAAGTTCAGGTAGAAGTCGAAGTAGTTGGTCGCCGAGAGCAGGATGATCTGCTTGCCGTAAATCGGGTTCCACACGGCGTTGGCGACGAACATGTATTTCAGCTGACGGATCGGCACGTAGGCCGGCCCCCAGTTGGCGTCGCCGTCCGGATCCTCCGGCGGGTCCTCGCCGCACTCGTCGGTCACGGCGAAGTTCGGGTCGTTGTAGAACGTCTCGACGCACTTTCTTTCGTTCTTGTCGGAGACGATGCCGTAGCTGCCTTCGACGCTGAAACCCCACTCTTCGGACCAGAAGTAGCTGATGCCGCCTTGAGCGAGGAACGTCTGCGTATAAGAGGAGTTGAGGACGACGCCGAGCTTCA